>NZ_LXUJ01000008.1:0-7221 GCF_013072675.1 Acinetobacter sp. Ac_3412
TGCTCTTCCGATCGTTGTGCCACCAAAGTTGATGCCTTTGTCCGCTGTTGCTTTAACGCTGGTGATCGCACCATCAATCGTGTTCGAGCCTGTGCCGCCAATGTTACTTGTGGTAATTGCACCCGTCGTTGCATCAATCGTCGTGTTGCCACCGATGATATTTTTAGCATTATTAGCTGTATTAAATAATTGGCTACCATTGATTGCATCTGTAGAACTTGCATTTACTGCACCAGCTTTTACATTAGTAATCTTTTTATTGCCAACATCTAAGCCATTTGCTGTACCCGTTAAGGTAACTGCATTCCCACCACTACCAATCGTTGAGCTACCTGTTACAACACTATTGCCATTCACTTGTTGGCCAGTTGATGTCACTGTGCCTGCAAAGTTAGGTGCATCTGCAATTTGGATTGCTATTGCACCTGTTTGATCGGTGACTGTTTTTACATTCGCGCCACTATAAGTACCTGCTGTACTCGCTGCACCACTAATCGCTATGCTTTCACCTAACTTACGATCTACATCAGTTGTATCACCTGATTTTCTTGCATTTCCTGTAAAGGTAATCGCTTTGTTTGCTTGCGTGCTTACCGTGTCTAACTGACCTTTGTTTACCGCATCTGTGGTTGCTGTTCCTGCAGTAACATTCGTGATTTTTTGACTACCTGCATTGATGCCTGTCGTGGTAACACTTGGACCACCTGTGATCGTTAAACCACTGTTATCAATCTTGCTATTGCCTGTAGTGACACTACCATTGGTACCTAAATTAACAGTTTCAGCTAATTTAATATCAAGTTGGTTACTACCATTCGATACCACACCAATATTGCCGCTGGTTAAAGTACCTGTCGCGCCACCTTTAACATTCAGGTCTTCACCTAATTTACGGGTTGCCTTAGTTCCTGAATCACCCACAAAACCAAGCGGATTATCAGCTAAAGTTTGTACTTTCCCATCAACATAAGTCTTGTTGGTTGCATCGCTACCGACTGTTGGAGCTGCTACATTGGTAATCTTTTTACCACCAACATCTAAGCCATTTGCTGTACCCGTTAAGGTAACTGCATTCCCACCACTACCAATCGTTGAGCTACCTGTTACAACACTATTGCCATTCACTTGTTGGCCAGTTGATGTCACTGTGCCTGCAAAGTTAGGCGCATCTGCAATTTGGATTGCTATTGCACCTGTTTGATCAGTGACTGTTTTTACATTCGCGCCGCTATAAGTACCTGCTGTACTCGCTGCACCACTAATCGCTATGCTTTCACCTAACTTACGATCTACATCAGTTGTATCACCTGATTTTCTTGCATTTCCTATAAAGGTAATCGCTTTGTTTGCTTGCGTGCTTACCGTGTCTAACTGACCTTTGTTTACCGCATCTGTGGTTGCTGTTCCTGCAGTAACATTCGTGATTTTTTGACTACCTGCATTGATACCTGTGGTTTTATCAATAACCACACCACCAACAGTCACTTTATCTGCTGTAACGCCTGCATTATTAATAACAGTATTACCTGTTGTCACACTACCATTGGTACCTAAATTAACGGTCTCAGCTAATTTAATATCAAGTTGGTTACTACCATTCGATACAACACCAATATTGCCGCTGGTTAAGGTACCTGTCGCGCCACCTTTAACATTCAGGTCTTCACCTAATTTACGGGTTGCTTTAGTTCCTGAATCACCCACAAAACCAAGCGGATTATCAGCTAAAGTCTGTACTTTCCCATCAACATAAGTCTTGTTGGTTGCATCACTGCCAACCGTTGGTGCTGCTACATTGGTAATCTTTTTACCACCAACATCTAAGCCATTTGCTGTACCCGTTAAGGTAACTGCATTCCCACCACTACCAATCGTTGAGCTACCTGTTACAACACTATTGCCATTCACTTGTTGGCCAGTTGATGTCACTGTGCCTGCAAAGTTAGGTGCATCTGCAATTTGGATTGCTATTGCACCTGTTTGATCGGTGACTGTTTTTACATTCGCGCCGCTATAAGTACCTGCTGTACTCGCTGCACCACTAATCGCAATAGTTTCACCTAGCTTGCGATCAACATCTTTTGTATCACCTGATTTTCTTGCATTCCCTGTAAAGGTAATCGCTTTATTTGCTTGCGTGCTTACCGTGTCTAACTGACCTTTGTTTACCGCATCTGTGGTTGCTGCACCATCAGCAACATTGGTGATCACCTTGCTACCAGCATTGATCCCTGTCGTGGTAACACTTGGACCACCTGTAATCGTTAAACCACTGTTGTTAATCTTGGTATTACCTGTAGTCACACTACCATTGGTACCTAAATTAACGGTCTCAGCTAATTTAATATCAAGTTGGTTACTACCATTCGATACAACACCAATATTGCCGCTGGTTAAGGTACCTGTCGCGCCACCTTTAACATTCAGGTCTTCACCTAATTTACGGGTTGCCTTAGTTCCTGAATCTCCAACAAAGCCTAATGACTTCAAAACCTCAGTATTTAAATTTGAAATTGCCTGAGGAACAGTAGTCGCAGCAGCATAAGTTGTACCATCTGTTTTGTTAATCACATAACTTGGAAGAGCAACTGTTCCTGTTTTAGCAGCAGCATCAATCCCTGTTGAGCCTAAAATTGCAGCAACCTGATTGAGTTGTGATACATTTGTAGCGTCATTTGCTTTATAACCATTTGCTACGTTTGTTAAACGCATAAAGCGATTTGTAGCCCAAGTCCCACTCTTTGTCCCAGAATAATATCTATCATCACCAGCTGCGTGACCAAAAGAAACCGTATCATCCTCAACTACACTAGACTCTGCTCCGAGTGCATATGAGTTTTTACCTAGTGCAGAAGCATCATTACCAATAGCAACAGCACCTTTACCATCCAAAGTATTCTCTTTGGAATCTGCATAAGCACCGCTACCAATTGCCACAGAACCACGGCTCATTGCTTGAGCGTTATTTCCGATTGCTGTTGTATAAGCTTCCCCTGCTACTGAACTTGGACCAAGAACGACTGCACCAGTACCAGTAGCAACAGCAGCTCGACCAATAGCTACCGCATCTGTGCCTTTTGCACAAGTTTGACCACTATCACTGCCAATCGCAATTGCACCAGTAGCTTCACCACCAGTACCAGCACTTGTCGCTGTACAATTTGTTCTTGTACTACCATTACCACCTTCATAACCTGCGAAAGCAAACGTTGTTGTAAATACTGTAAAAATGGCAACAGATAACGCTTTGTAATTAAATAATTTAGCTAAGCTATTTTGCTGTTCTTGCAGATCTAAACAAGCAACCGGACCAACGCTTCCGCTCTTTTTAGTTTTTGTTTTAGCAAGTTCCGAAACCGCTACCCAAACACCCAACGAGGCGTTCCATACAACCTTATAAACCTTATTCATAATATTTTTCCAAACGCAGATAAAAGTTACAACGTGTTCACTTATGTGTACAAGTCTGTCTATTAAGTAAAGAAATGTAATTTATTGCTTATAAAATAACTTTTTTAAAACGAGAAGTAAATCACACTAACACACAACGTACACCCACTAGATCACCGATTAGGATGAATATTATATTTTTTGTTTTAAATTTTAATTTATTAAAAATCAGTATTTAAATTTTAATAATCAATAAAAAACTAATCTCATATTTTTCAAATTATGCAAATCTATATACAAAAAAAGTCGATACATGACATAAATTGACATTTCTCTTCTAATTTTATTTCCAAATTTCGCATAAATATTTGTATCTAAATGTCAAAAAACAAAAAAGCCAGCATACATGCTGGCTTTTTTCTCAAGTATTCTACCAAGTTACATTGACACGTCTATTTGGTGCTAAGCAACCAACCAATTGTGCATTTGCTTTATTACCTGCGCATTGTTGATATAAATCAGTCTGGCTATTGGCTTGAATTTGGATACGATTCGAATCAATTCCTTGATTCACCAACAACTTCGCCACAGTGTTGGCACGTTGTGATGATAATTGTTGGTTATAAGCAAATTTACCTAATGGATCTGCAAAACCTGCAACAACAATTGGACCTGTCGAATTGCTTTGTTTAATACGTTCTGCAATTGAAGCGACAGAACTAGAACCTTGTTCAATCGCATTTGTATTAAAACGGTCAAATGCAAAAAACACACTGCCTGAACGTGCACCATTTACATTGGCATCATTTGGAACTTGATTATTAGCCCCCCAAGCCATTAAGCCTTCACATGCTTCACCTTTCCAAGATAATCTTTCTGAAAGATATTTTTTATCGAAATCGACACGTAATTGGCAACGTAAATAGTCTTGGCTATTCGGCTGACGAATATCTAAAACATAGTTCCAAGTTTTGACAAAGAATACGCCTTCGCTAAATTGAGGATGGCCCAAAATGTGACGAATTTGATCTTTGGTCAGACCTGTATCTAAACGTGCAACATTATCATATTCATAACGCTGTACTTGTTTTAAATAGCTTTTCTCAACCGCTGGAAACTTAATTTCTTCTTGCTGAGCCACAACTTCTTCTTGTGCAAAAGTAGTGGTTGTTGTTAAACCGACTAAAGTTGCCATCATCAAAATTTGAATATTCTTGTTCATTTCTTTACTCACAATATCTGTTGGATAAGGAGAGTCTAGGACTCTCCTTATTGAAGGCAATTAGTCAATAATTGTACTTACACCAATACGTACTAATGGGCTACCTTGGCTGCCTAAAGCAGCACCCGTTGTCAATGACCAGCGACCATTATCGGCAGTACGACGGAACGTCACACCTACTGCATTTTGATCGTTGTAGTAGGCCGCACCGACTGCCATGGTTAACTTACCTGGTACATAAGGTGCTTGCTCAAGTGCAGCTGTTGCAGCAATACCCGCAGACATTTTGTCTTCCAAATTGTCGATACGTTTGTTGGTGTCATAGAACACTTGTTGTAACTGATCACCAAGGTTGTTGATCTTGTTACCCAACTCTTGATTTGACTGGTTCAAACTTCCAATCGCATCATTAATATTGTTCTTACCTGTACCACCGATATTGTTGGTCGTAATACTGCCATCTTGATTAACAACCGTCTCACCGCCAATACTGTTCTTGATACTGTTCGAGATGTTATGGATCTGGCCACCATTCACGGCTTGGTTAGAACCCGCTTTGATTTCACCGTCCTTAACACCTTGCACCACACGATCACCATCTTTACCGGCCATATTGATACTTGTACCGCCTGTATCTTTACCAACGGTAATTTCACCATTTGGCGTCTGTTGCTGAACTAGACCAGACTTACCATTGTTGATGTTATTGATGTTGTTATTGATGTTCTGAATATCATTTGAGTTTTTATCAACTTGCTTCTGAACATCCCATAACTGACCACCATTTACAGCATCTTTAGAACCTTCTTCAACCTTACCATCAGCAACATTTTTCAGGTTTGTGCCTTTATCACCACCGCCTAAAGTCACAGAGTTTTTATCAACATTGCCATCTTTGTCTTTGTCATACTTCACAGCGTTGTCTGACAAGTCACCGATTTCTTTGCCGATTTGGTCTTTAACATCATTGATTTGCTTATCAAGCTGACCTTTATTTACCGCATCTTTTGCATCAACACCATCAGCGACATTGGTAATTTTCTTACCGCCTGCATCAATGCCGTTAATTGTGATACTTGGACCACCCTTAATCGTTAAACCATTGTTATTAATAACGGTGTTGCCAGTGGTGATGCTGTCGAACTTCGCATCTTTCAACAATTCAACTTTGATACCATCTGCTGTGGTACGTGTAATGACGTTTTCACCACTGGTTTTGTCTTCTGCTGTTGCAGCATCAGCGCCACCAACAATGTTTAACTTCTCACCCAACTTACGATGAACATCTGCACCTGCATTACCTGCAAAGTTCAGACCTTTATTGGTCAGATCATTAACACCTGTAGTAACTTTGTCATCTACCGACTTGATTGCATCATTAATGTTGTCTTTACCAGTTCCACCAATGTTATTGGTCGTGATGCTACCGTCTTTATTAACAGTCGTATCACCACCAATGCTGTTCTTGATGCTGTCAGAAATATTCTGAATCTGACCGCCATTCACCGCATCTTTAGAACCATTCGCGATTGAACCATCTGCAACATTGGTAATGACTTTATTACCTGCATTGATGCCATCTTTGGTAATACTTGGACCATCTTTAATGGTTAAACCCTTGTCGTTTAATACAGTATCACCAGTCGTGATGCTGTCTAAATTAAGGTCTTTCTTGGTTGAAACTTCGTAGTTGGTACTACCATCTTTATTGGTCGTCTCTTTAACAACGATGTTGTCGCCTTCAGTCACTGTGGTTTTCGCTTTAGTTGCAGCGTCTTTCACATTGCTGATTGCATCATTGATGTTGTTTTTACCTGTACCACCAATATTGTTGGTTACTATACTGCCATCTGGATTAACCGTTGTGTTACCACCAATGCTGTTCTTGATGCTGTCAGAGATATTCTGAATCTGACCACCATTCACTGCATCTTTTGAACCTTTGGCAATTGAACCATCAGCAACATTGCTAATGACTTTATCGCCTGCATTGATGCCATCTTTAGTGATGCTCGGACCATCTTTAATGGTCACACCCTTGTCGTTTACTACCGTGTCGCCAGTGGTGATGCTGTCGAACTTCGCATCTTTCAACAATTCAACTTTAATGCCGTCTGCTGTGGTACGCGTAATCACATTTTCACCGCTGGTTTTGTCTTCTGCTGTCGAAGCATCAGCACCACCAACGATATTTAACTTCTCACCCAACTTACGATGTACATCCGCACCTGCATTACCTGCAAAGTTTAGACCTTTATTGGTCAGATCATTAACACCTGTAGTGACTTTGTCATCAACCGACTTGATTGCATCATTGATGTTGTCTTTACCAGTTCCACCAATGTTATTGGTCGTGATGCTACCGTCTTTATTAACAGTCGTGTTACCGCCGATGCTGTTCTTAATGCTGTCAGAAATATTCTGAATCTGACCACCATTCACTGCATCTTTTGAACCTTTGGCAATTGAACCATCAGCAACATTCGTAATGACTTTATCGCCTGCATTGATGCCATCTTTGGTGATGCTCGGACCATCTTTAATGGTTACACCCTTGTCGTTTAATACCGTGTCGCCAGTGGTGATGCTGTCGAATTTCGCATCTTTCA
>NZ_LXUJ01000008.1:7292-8265 GCF_013072675.1 Acinetobacter sp. Ac_3412
CGTGTTGTTTAACTCAGTTTTCGTATCTGTAATCTGATTACCTAAGTCTTTCTTTGCATCGTCTAACTTGTTGTTGGTGTCCGTGATTTGGTTACCCAAGTCTTTCTTCGCATCATCTAACTTACTATTGGTATCGGTAATCTTGCCATCTAAACCATCTTTAACTTTGGTTAACTGGTCAACATTCACCGCATCTTTACCATTCACACCATCTGCAACATTGCTAATGACCTTATTACCTGCATTGATGCCATCTTTAGTGATGCTTGGACCATCTTTAATGGTTAAACCATTGTTGTTTACTACCGTGTCACCAGTTGTAATGCTGTCGAACTTCGCATCTTTCAACAATTCAACTTTGATACCATCTGCTGTAGTACGGGTAATCACGTTTTCACCGCTGGTCTTGTCTTCTGCAGTCGCTGCATCAGCACCACCAACGATATTTAACTTCTCACCCAACTTACGATGTACATCTGCACCTGCATTACCTGCAAAGTTCAAGCCTTTGTTTTCCAACTCAGTCTTGGTGTTGTCAATCTTGGTGTTCAGTTCAGTTTTGGTGTTATTGATCGTGTTGTTGAGTTCAGTCTTAGTATCTGTGATCTGATTACCTAAGTCTTTCTTCGCATCGTCTAACTTGGTGTTGGTATCAGTAATCTTGCCATCTAAACCATCTTTAACTTTGGTTAACTGGTCAACATTGACTGCATCTTTACCATTCACACCATCAGCAACATTGCTGATAACTTTATCACCCGCATTGATGCCATCTTTGGTGATGCTTGGACCATCTTTAATGGTTACACCTTTGTCGTTTAATACCGTATCACCAGTCGTGATGCTGTCGAATTTGGCATCTTTCAACAATTCAATCTTGATACCATCTGCCGTAGTACGGGTAATCACGTTTTCACCGCTAGTCTTGTCTTCTGCTGTTGCAGCATCAGCGCCACCAACGATATTTAACTTC
>NZ_LXUJ01000008.1:8339-154297 GCF_013072675.1 Acinetobacter sp. Ac_3412
CGTGTTGTTTAACTCAGTTTTTGTATCTGTGATCTGAGTCGTTAACTGATCTTTAGTGTCATTTAACTTGTTGTTGGTGTCCGTGATTTGGTTACCCAAGTCTTTCTTCGCATCGTCCAACTTAGTATTGGTATCAGTAATCTTGCCATCTAAACCATCTTTAACTTTGGTTAACTGGTCAACATTGACTGCATCTTTACCATTCACACCATCTGCAACATTGCTGATAACTTTGTCACCCGCATTGATGCCATCTTTGGTAATGCTTGGGCCATCTTTAATGATCACACCCTTGTCGTTTAATACCGTGTCACCAGTGGTAATGCTGTCAAACTTCGCATCTTTCAACAATTCAACTTTGATACCATCTGCTGTGCTACGGGTAATCACGTTTTCACCGCTGGTTTTGTCTTCTGCAGTCGCTGCATCAGCACCACCAACGATATTTAACTTCCCACCCAACTTACGATGTACATCTGCACCTGCATTACCTGCAAAGTTCAAGCCTTTGTTTTCCAACTCAGTCTTGGTGTTGTCAATCTTGGTATTGAATTCTGTTTTGGTGTTGTTGATTTGATTGCCTAAATCTGTTTTGGCATCATTCAAATTGTTATTGGTATCTGCAATCTGGTTGCCTAAATCAGTTTTGGTATCATCAATTTTTTGATTTAAGTTAGTAATATTTTGCGTGTTTTGATTCACACGAGTATCAACGTTCTTCAGCTGACGTACAGTTACTGCATCTGAATCAGCAGAGCCATCTTCAACATTAGTAATACGGCGTTCTTTTCCATCAGAGCCAACAGAAATAACACCATTCGATTTCGATGCATCGCGATTGGTAAGGAATGAATCACCTGTCGCTGCAGTTGCAATCGCATCTTGACCCAATGCCACACTGTTTTCAGCTTCAACGCGGCTGCGGGCACCCAAAGCCACACCACCAACAACCATTGATTGTGCGCCTTGACCAACTGCTACAGCATTTTCCTGATCAGCCAATGCACCACCGCCAATTGCAGCAGAATTTTTACCTGTCGCTTTAGCACCGCCACCAATCGCAGCAGCATTTTCATTGGTCGCTTCAGCACCTTTACCCACTGCCGCAGCGCTATCACCAGTCGCTTTGGCATTACTACCAATTGCAGCAGCACCATTACCTGTTGCCGTTGCGCCTTCACCAGGCTTATTACCCGAACCAATTGCAGTTGAGTTTGTGCCAGATGCAAGTGAGTTAATACCCATTGCTGATGCGCCATCTCCTGTTGCTTGTGCAACAGCACCAAATGCAGAAGCACCTTTACCTGCAGCATTTGACATCACACCAAATGCAGATGAAGCATCACCAGTTGCCTTTGAGGTCATACCAAATGCAGATGAAAATGCACCAGTACCAACTGCCTGAGTACCAACTGCTGTGGAACCATGGTTCGCTTCAGTTGTCGGATAACGACCCGCTTTTAGCACACCACCAGTGATATCAGTATAAATTTTGCTCAGTTCAGCATCTTGTGCAATTTTATCAACATCATCACCACCAATTGCAACTGACGAGTTACCGCGTGCAATTACATCTGCACCAATCGCAACTGACTGGTCACCAATCGCTTTGGTTTGATCACCAATTGCAATCGATTGATTACTATCTACACCATCCACACCTTTCGTCGCAGAACCCCGTCCAATCGCAATATCACCACGACCTACAGTATTTGAACCCGAACCCATTGCAATAGAGCCTGATCCTGTGGCTTTAGCACTGCTACCCAGAGCCATCGCCTCACGTGCATTGGTACTTGCATTCACTCCTACTGCTATAGAGTTAAGTCCTTTAGCACCGTCATTTTCATAGTTGCCGCCCTGTGTACCATTATCATTTACACTGACATAATGGGTACGTGCGGCTTTTAATTGACCAACAGTTGCAGCATCAGAATCTACAGCACCATCAGCAACGTTTTGAATACGGCGTTCAGCACCAACATCACCGACAGATAGAACACCTGTTGGTGCCGCTTTTTTGGTTAAGAAACTTTCACCCGTTGCTTGTGTTGCTTTTGAATCTTTACCAAGAGCAATACTGTTTTCAGCTTCTGAACGTGCGCCTTTACCAACGGCTACACCGCCATCAAAAGTTGTTTCTGCTTGGTCACCAATAACAACGGCATTATCTTTTTTAGCTTTTGCGCCAGTACCAATCGCAACTGATTTTGCACCAGTCGATTCAGAGAATGCTCCAATAGCCAAAGAGTTTTCTTGAGTTGCAACCGCACCACCACCAAATGCAATCGAGTCTTTACCTGTTGCCTTAGTTGCCATTTTTGATTGATATTCAGCACCTGCTTGGCCAGCGACAGAACCTGCATTTTCAATATCTGGTGAACCAATCGCAATTGCACGATAACCTTCTGCTGTTGCAGAATGACCAATGGCCAAAGACCCTTTACCTGTTGCAGCCGCCACGTTACCAAGTGCTTGTGCATAATCTGCTGTTGCTGCTGATTGACGACCAATCGCCAGAGAAGTATTTCCTTTTGACAATGCTGCAGTACCGATTGCAATACCTGCAATATCAGTCGTCGTCGCATAAGAACCAATTGCTGTGCCAAAATTATTTTGAGTTGTAGCACCTGTTCCTAAACTAATAGAACCACCCTGTTTCTGTGCTCCAGCAAATGCACCTGTTGAATTGTTATAAGGGTTTTGACGATTCGCAATATTGGAGACACCCGTACCTTGCGTTTTTGCACCACAACCAATTGCGATATCTCGGTTACCGGAGGTGTTTGCTTCCCCTTCTGAACATCGATTTCCAGAAATGGAAGTCCCTGCTCCCCCTCCACTCTCAGTTCCGTTTGCAGCAAACGCAGCAGGAGAAAAACTAATTGCCCCAACTAAAACTGCAGCAGATAAATTGAGAACTTTTGATTTGGTTTTTGTTTTGCTTTTTGCGAGTTCTGATGTTGCAACCCATGCGCCAATCGATGCATTCCAAACCACTTTATATACTTTATTCATAAAAATTCTCAGATAATTACTACAGTTATTGATGGTCTAAAAATGCCAATGAGCATTTTTAGTTCGGTGCTAAAAAAAGAGTCGCGGATGCTAATAAAACCAAGGAAATTGGTAAAGTATTAATAAACATTTTTATCCATAAAGTGAGATATATTTCTCATATTCACAAAATAAACAATTAACTAAATATTTGATTAAAATAATAAAAATAATTATTTGTTTCATTTTGTTTTTATTGTGTTTTATTTTATAAAGAACATGAAAAATAGAGTAATTACTCTTTAATGTATTAATAAATAATATTCAATACCTCAAATACCCATTAATTATTGGAATAAATAATTAAAATCATATTTATTAGAATAAATACAGATTGATATATAAGTTGTTAATTTTACTTAAAAGTATAAAAAGTTTTGATTTTAGAATTCAGACAATAAATCAGGTATGATTGCCTTTACCTCAAAACAGTTTTTTTAAACCTTATGAGCCAGACATTAAACGCATTAAGAAAACAACTCCGTTTAAAAAGAAGACAACTCTCTCATTACGAACAGAAGAAAGCTGAACAACGTGTTTTGGTTCAACTTAGACAATTTACTCGATTTAAATCCGCATCAAAAATTGGACTTTATTTACATGCCTTTGGTGAAGTACATACCGATCAACTGTTAAAGATTTGTTTTCGGCAAAACAAGCAGGTTTATTTACCTATGATTTGTAATATGAATCAAAATTTGGTTTGGGTCAGAGTAAGCTCACGACAATATTTAAATAAACGTTTCTCTCATCATCCACTTGGCATGAAAGAACCGATGGCAAGTCGTGGCCAACATGTTTCACATTTGGATTTACTTATCATGCCTTTATTGGCTTGTGATCAGTTTGGAACACGTATTGGCATGGGCGGCGGCTATTATGATCGAACCTTGGCATCAGCCAAATATCGTCCTTATCGTCTTGGTCTTGCTCACACATTTCAATATGTTGACACCCCGCTAGTAAGGCAGAAATGGGACCAACCATTAAATGCCTTACTTTGCCCTAAAAAGTTTTATTATTTCATGCCTTAGCATGCTTTTTTTCTTATTTCCGCAATGAATCTTGAGTAATTTAGTCTTTTTTTTATATTTTCTAATCCTACCCCCTTGTATTTTTTCAAATGCACATCACTATAAAAAACATGGCAACACCGTTGTCACTCATTAGGAGTGCCCATGTCTGAATATATCTTAAACAATGAAACTAGCTTAGAGCCACAGGTTCCAAGTGTATTACCACTATTAGCGTTACGTGATGTTGTGGTGTATCCACACATGCAAATCGCGCTATTCGTGGGTCGTGAAAAATCGATCAATGCAGTGGATGTGGCTCGTAACAGTGACAATTTAGTATTTGTAGTTGCGCAAAAAGATTCGCTCACAGAAGAAATTGATCACGATAATCTTTATCAATATGGAACCGTGGCTAAGATCGTACAAGTAGTCAATCATGAAAATGATGAAAACTGCATTAAAGTACTTATTGAAGGTCTACATCGTTCTAAGTTAGAACGCATTATTGACGGAGAAGAATACTTAACAGCTGAACATCATTTAAGCCCAATGACATTACCTTTGGACGAAGAGACCCAAGAGACTCGCTTAAATGAATTACGTACCCTATTCGCTCAATATGCAGAAGCGAAACTACGTAATGCACGTGAACTCGTTGCAGCAGCAAACAAAATCGAAGACTTATTGCAATTGATGTTCTTCGTTGCAACTCGTGTACCTTTAAATATTGAAGTGAAACAAAAATTTTTAGAGCACGACGAGTTTGAAGATCACTTACAAGAGTTAATGAGCTATTTGATGAATCAATCTGCTGAACAGCAAATTGAGCAAACGCTGCATGACAGTGTAAAACGCCAAATGGAAAAGAACCAACGTGAATACTTTCTAAATGAAAAAATGAAGGTCATTCAACGTGAACTTTCCGATATGAATGGCGGTGCGGAAGATGACGTTGCAGAAATTGAAAAACGTCTTGCGGAAGCAGATTTACCTGAGCACGTACGTAAAAAAGCTGAAGCTGAGTTTCGTAAGCTGAAAGCGATGCAACCTGCTTCAAGCGAAGCTGCTGTTGTTCGCAACTATCTAGAAGTTATTTTAGATACGCCTTGGAATAAAGCCAGCAAGGTCAGTATTAACCTTGCGAAAGCACAGGAAATTCTTGATACAGATCATTACGGCTTAGATGACGTAAAAGACCGTATTGTTGAATACTTGGCAGTTCAGTCTCGTGTTAAAAAACTCAAAGGTCCGATCCTATGTTTGGTTGGTCCTCCAGGTGTTGGTAAGACTTCACTCGGTGAATCAGTTGCAAAAGCAACAGGTCGTGAGTTTGTCCGTATGGCACTCGGTGGTGTACGTGATGAAGCCGAGATTCGTGGTCACCGTCGTACTTATATTGGTGCGATGCCAGGTAAGATCGTGCAGTCATTGACGAAAGTCGGTGTCAAGAACCCATTGTTCTTACTCGATGAAATCGACAAGATGGCACAAGATTACCGTGGTGATCCTGCTTCAGCGTTGCTTGAAGTACTTGATCCATCACAAAACAGCAAGTTCAATGACCATTATTTAGATCTTGACCTTGACCTTTCAGAAGTGATGTTCATCTGTACTGCAAACAGTATGAATATTCCTGAGGCCTTGCTGGATCGTATGGAAGTCATTCGTCTTCCGGGTTATACCGAAGATGAAAAAGTGAATATTGCTGAACGTTACCTTGTTCCGAAAGCAATCAAGAACAATGGTTTACGTACAAAAGAATTGACTGTTCACGAAGAGGCAATCCGCGACATCGTACAACGTTATACACGTGAAGCGGGTGTTCGTAGTTTAGAGCGTGAAGTGTCTAAAATTGCCCGTAAAGTCGTGAAAGAAGCGGTGAGCAAGAAGTCTAAAAACTTACAGATTGACGTGACTTCAGCCAATCTTCCTGAATACTTAGGTCCACATAAGTTTGACTTCGGTATTGCAGAAGATGAAGCACAAGTGGGTCGTGTTAATGGCTTGGCTTGGACCTCTGTCGGTGGTGAATTACTTACCATTGAAGTTGCAGCAGTCAAAGGTAAAGGTAAATTCATTACTACTGGTTCACTTGGTGATGTAATGAAGGAATCAATTACCGCTGCGATGACTGTAGTACGTACGCGTGCTGATGAATTGGGAATTGAAGCATCACGTTTTGAAGAAACAGATGTGCATGTTCACTTGCCTGAAGGCGCAACGCCAAAAGATGGTCCATCTGCTGGTTTAGCCCTGACCACTGCCCTTGTGTCGGCATTTACAGGTATTCCGATTCGTCCAGATATCGCGATGACAGGTGAAACCAGTTTAGGTGGTCGCGCGATGCGTATTGGTGGCTTAAAAGAGAAACTTCTGGCGGCTCACCGTGGTGGAATCAAACTGGTGTTTATTCCACAAGATAACGTCCGTGATTTGGCTGAAATTCCTGACAATGTCAAAGAAGGATTAGAAATCAAAGCAGTGAAAAGCATTGATGAAATTCTACCTTTAGCACTGACAGATACACCAAAGCCTTTGCCAAAGACACCGATTGTAAAACCAGTCGAAGAAGCAAAAGCAGCACGTCACTAATCAGTAAATGATTGGAAATAAAAGAGAGCTTCGGCTCTCTTTTTTTGTTACACAATATGGTTGAAAAATAACCAACATGCGGCATAATAAAATAGAGTCGATAAAAACAAAGGCTAAATTTGACTCATGAACTCATTTTAGCGCCATCCGAACTCCAGACGGATGGCACTTTGATCGCAGCTCATACGCGTTTTGAGCTGCGTTTTTTATGACTATGCTACAACTACTTTTTGTATTTTTTATGACTAGATAAACCATACTTACCTGCATGTAACAAAGAACAGCGTTTATAATAGGGCTCATTTCCTCAAGCACACACGCCTATGAAAATCCGCATTCTCACCATTGGTCAAAAAATGCCTGCTTGGGTGTTAACTGGATTTGAAGACTATTTCAAACGTATCCAGCCCTTTGTACAAACGCAGGTGATTGAGCTTCCAATGGCAAAACGCGGCAAAAATGACTCTGAGGCAGATATTTTGAAATACTGTCAAATTGAAGGTGAAAGTATTCTAAATGCACTCAAATCTAATGAAACCTTGATTGCTTTAGAAGTAAATGGGCGTGAGCTGAGTACGGAAAAATTAGCTGATACGATGAAACAATGGATGCTTGAAGGCAATGATATTGCGATTGCAATTGGTGGTCCTGATGGACATTCCGATGCTGTTCGTAAAGCTGCTGCTTGGCATTGGTCATTGTCAAAACTGACTATGCCGCACCCAATGGTACGTATTCTGCTGATTGAGCAACTTTATCGTGCCATGAGTATTAATCATAACCACCCGTACCATCGTGCTTAAAACTGTTCTAATTTTAGAACAACATGTTGAAATTTAAGGGCTATCACTGCAGTACTGAATTTGTCAGCATAATGGTGTATTCCCTTTCAGGTGTTTATTTATGGATCTGCAAACTTTACCCGGATTATTTATTTCTCATGGTTCGCCCATGCTGGCACTTGATCCAGAGCAAGTGGGTCCTGCACTGCATCGTCTGGGCAGTAACTTGCCGAAACCACAGGCCATAGTGGTGATGTCAGCGCACTGGGAAAGCCAAGCCTTAGAAGTCAACACTTCAACACGCCCAGAAACGTGGCATGACTTCCGTGGTTTTCCGCCTGAATTATATGACATTCGCTACCCTGCGGCAGGCGCACCAAAACTGGCAGAAGAAATCCTCTCGCGCTTTGCAACAGCCGGCATTTCTGCACATGCCAATAGTACCCGTCCACGCGATCATGGCGTCTGGATGCCGCTTTTGCACATGTATCCAGATGCAGATATCCCTGTGATTGAGATTTCACTCCCCCTTTATATGAGTGCTGACGACATTTACCATGTTGGAGAAGTACTCTCACCGTTACGAGAGCAACAAATTCTGTTGATCGGTTCAGGCAGTATTACTCACAATCTGGCTGAATTGTCATGGCATGCTGATGCCGATGTACCCGCATGGGCCAGTACTTTCCGTAATACAGTGGTCAGTAAACTCAGTCATCAAGATTACGATGCGGTACTAGATTGGCCATCTTTGCCTTATATTGAGCGTAATCACCCGAGCCTTGAGCACCTTGCGCCACTATTCTTTGCAATGGGTACAGGTCATCGTTTCAATATTGTACATAGCAGCTTCTCGATGGGCTCGTTGGGTATGGATATTTATCGTTTTGACTAAATAACCAACTACATCACATAATTATAAAATAGGCTTGAACCAAATAATGGCAAGCCTATAAATCTTCTATATTTTTCCAAAATTTTACAAATAGAAACATTTAACGAACTTAATTCCTAAACGGTTACCATGTTCTCTTTTTAAGAATACTTTAAGCTTATGTCTGTTATTTACTTATCGTTGTTTTGAATATGAAAATCAAATATTTAGTTCTTGCATTACTTCCGCTTTCTTTAATGGCGTGCCAAACTGTGCAAAATGTGACTGATAATGTAATTTCTCAAATTAATACAACTGCTGCAAAAAACCTAACTGAATATAATTGGACTTACCAAGGTTCTAAAGCATCTAAACCTTTAGTGTTATCTTTTAACGCTGACCAAAAACTTGCAATCCAAACGGGCTGTAACAACCAAGGCGGTACTTGGGCTGTTGAAGGCAACAAGATTGTAACTTCCCCGCTTGTATCAACAATGATGGCTTGTGCTGATGATTTAATGCAGCAAGAGCGCTTATCTGCTGACATCTTCAGCGAGAAAAAAGTACCATTTGAAATCAGCACAGTAAATGGTCAAGCCATCTTGACTGTGACGGATAGTAAAGGTCAAAAACATGTATTTACAGGTGCAAAAGTGACGAATAGTAACGTGTTAACCAACTATACTTGGTCATATCAACCTGCTGATACCAAACGTCCAATCGTATTAAGCTTCTTAGCCAATGATCGCTTATCTGTAGATACAGGTTGTAACCGCTTAAATACATCATGGAAAATTGAAAATGGTTTAATCGCTACAGGGGATGGTGCATCAACTATGATGGCATGTGAACCAGCATTGATGGCACAAGAAAAATTCGCAGGTGATCTTCTACAAAAACGTCAAATCGCGTTTGAAGTAAATGCAACCAACCCAGAGCAACCAACATTGGTAATCGCGGATGCTAAAGGTCAAAAATATACTTTCGTTGGTAAAATGACCCCAGAAGCGAAATACCAGTCTGAAGGTAAAACAGTTTTCTTGGAAATTTCACCAGAAACTAAGTCTTGCACAGGCGTGGCACCACAAACTTGTATGCAAGTTCGTGAAATCAAATATGATG
The DNA here is from genome assembly GCF_013072675.1 of Acinetobacter sp. Ac_3412. NCBI lineage: Bacteria > Pseudomonadati > Pseudomonadota > Gammaproteobacteria > Moraxellales > Moraxellaceae > Acinetobacter > Acinetobacter sp. Ac_3412. Next base: position 17,783 of record NZ_LXUJ01000008.1, read on the forward strand.
ACAAAGGTTTAAAAACTTACGCAGATAAAAACTGGTCATTGTACTACGGTCAAATCGAAGGTTTTGAACACAACCCACAACAACGTGTGATTGTACGTGTTAAACGTTTTGACATTAAAAACCCTGCTGCTGACCAATCAAGCATTGCAGACGTACTCGATATGGTTGTTGAGCAAGAGATTGTGAAAAAACCATAATTTCATTTAGAAATAAAAAATCCGATGCTTTGTCATCGGATTTTTTATGGAAATTCCCTCTTTATAAAAAAGAGATTTCGTACGATTTTTAATAAATGCCCTGCGCTAAAATTGCATCAGCAACTTTTACAAAACCTGCAATATTCGCCCCATCAACATAGTTAATTGAGCCATCATCCTGAGTCCCGTATTTGACACAGTTACGATGAATCTCTTTCATAATCGCATGTAAACGCTCATCAACCTGTTCAAATGACCAACCCAAGCGATTGGCATTCTGCGACATTTCCAAACCTGAAGTTGCTACCCCACCTGCATTCGATGCTTTACCTGGTGCATACAGGATTTTCGCTGCAATAAATTTTTCAACCGCTTCAAGTGTAGATGGCATATTCGCGCCTTCTGCTACGCAAATCACGCCATTCGACAATAACGTTACTGCATCTTCAGCATTCAGCTCATTTTGTGTTGCACAAGGTAGAGCAATATCGACTGGGATATGCCACGGCGTTTTGCCTTCGAAATATTCAAAACCATGCTTTGATGCAAATTCTGACATCCGACCACGTTGAACATTTTTCAATTCCATCACTTCATCGAGCAAAGCCTTAGTGAAGCCATTCTTTAAATAGACCGTACCATTTGAATCAGACAAAGTCACAACTTTAGCGCCTAAGAACATCGCTTTTTCTGCGGCATATTGCGCCACATTGCCTGAACCTGAAATCGATACGGTTTTATTGGAAAAACTATCGCCACGAGTTTTCAGCATTTCCTCTGCAAAATACACTGTGCCATAGCCTGTTGCTTCAGGGCGAGCCAATGAACCGCCAAATGAAATCCCTTTACCTGTAAATACGCAAGATGTGTCGTTACTTAACTTTTTCATCATGCCTGTCATATAGCCAACTTCTCGACCACCCACCCCAATATCCCCAGCAGGAATATCGGTATTTGAGCCTAGATGACGGTATAGCTCCAGCATCAAAGCTTGGCAGAAGCGCATGATTTCTGCTTCAGATTTACCTTTAGGGTCAAAATCCGAACCGCCTTTACCACCGCCCATTGGCAGAGTAGTTAGCGCATTTTTAAAGGTTTGCTCAAAGCCTAAAAACTTTAAAATGGACAAATTCACAGAAGGATGGAAACGCATTCCCCCTTTGTATGGACCAATTGCAGAGTTGTATTGAACGCGGAAACCACGATTGACATGGGTCTGACCTTGGTCATCCATCCACGATACACGGAATTGAATCGCTCGCTCAGGTTCAACCAGTCTTTCTAGCAAGCCATATTGAGCATATTTCGGATTTTTCTCAATGAATGGCCACAAGCTGGTCATCACTTCTTCGACCGCTTGCAAAAATTCAGGTTGATATGGATCTCTAGCTTTAACATAATCCAGAAAGTCATTTAAGCTATTGTATTTCAACATTCACCCCCGAGCTTGTGATTTATCTTGGTGCTAAAAATGCACCAAAATAGAGTTTTCATCTATTAAATACAGATTACTATTTCATCACAATATTATTTTTAAGCTTAACTATTTTTATTAATTAAAATCATTTACTTATGTTAATAAATATTCATTATTTATATAATAAATGAAGGTCAAAAATGTAGAAAAAGTCACATTCCAACAGGAAAGCAGATTTATCTGAAAACTTAATTGCACTAAAAAACATCAATAAAAGCACTATTTCTAAGCATAACCTATTTTCAACGCTACGGATATTTTTCGATTGCTTCGCCGCGATAAATCATTATTTGCTATACTAAGCTCCCTGTTTTTTTGCTTCATCTTCGATACATGTCCCCAACTGCACAACATGCGCTTATTGTCCAAATTGACCAACTGTTACCACAAACACAATGTGGTTTATGCGGGCATCGTGATGGCTGCTTACCTTATGCAAAATCGATTGCAGAGGGTGAGGAAGCCAATAAATGTGTGCCTGGTGGACAACCTGTTGCAGATGCACTGGCAGCCTTGTTAGAACGCCCGCAACTCAAAGCTGAACCCAGCGTTTGGGATATTCAACTGGATGGTCGACCACAACGGATCAAAGCTGTGATTCGTGAAGATGAATGTATTGGCTGTACCAAATGTATTAGTGCCTGCCCTGTCGATGCGATTATTGGTAGTGGAAAATTAATGCACAGTATTTTGACTGACCTGTGTACGGGTTGTGAGTTATGCATTCCACCTTGTCCAGTCGACTGCATTGATTTGGTTGAAGATACCCAACCTTTACCCACCACAACGCAACGTACGGCTGAACAGGATGATTTAAGACATCGTTATTACGCGCATATCCAACGTGAAGAAAAACGTCGCTTGAGCCGTAAAGGGCCGATTGTACGTGCTGAAATTGATGTGGAGTTTTTCGCCCAATTTTCTCAGGCGCTCAATAATGTTCCAGTGATAACCTTGGTAGATAAGCCGAAAGAAAACACCACACTCGATGCAAAAACAACAATCGAACTTGCGAAAGTACGGACCCAGATTAAAAAACTCGAAAAACAACTCAGTGTTCGTGCTGATGAATCAAAGCAAGCTCAATTGATTGCTTTACAACAACGTCTAACTGAGTTGCAGGAGGTCTAAATGCCCGTAAAAAATATGACTAAAAAGCAGATTCAGACTTTTTTTGAACGTTTACGTGAACAGAGACCGAATCCTCAGACCGAGCTGAACTACTCCTCTCCTTTTGAGCTATTGATCGCTGTATTGCTGTCTGCTCAAGCAACTGATGTCAGTGTCAACAAAGCCACGGATAAACTGTATCCTGTTGCCAATACCGCTCAAGCCATTTTAGACCTCGGAATTGATGGTTTAAAATCATATATCAAGACCATTGGCTTATATAATTCTAAAGCTGAAAACGTGATTAAAACCTGCCGAATTTTGGTGGATCAATATCAAGGACAAATTCCAGAAACACGTAAAGAACTGGAAGCCCTCCCCGGTGTAGGACGTAAAACAGCGAATGTGGTACTGAATACTGCTTTTGGTCAGCCGACCATGGCCGTTGATACGCACATTTTTCGTGTCGGTAACCGCACTGGTTTAGCTGTTGGAAAAAATGTTTTAGAAGTGGAAGATCGCTTGATTAAAGTGATTCCGAAAGAATTTATTATTGATGCCCATCACTGGCTGATCTTGCATGGGCGTTATTGTTGTATTGCACGTAAACCAAAATGTGGTGAATGTATCGTTGCAGATGTCTGTAACTGGCCAGATCGGTTTGAATTTGGTGCAAGCAAACCAATCGCAATAAAAAACCTCAGTTAATCCTGAGGTTTTTTTTGCTGTTGCAGCTTTGGATGTAATTGGCGAGCTTTACCATTTTTTCTATTTTCCAAAGCTTGTTGCTGTTGCACATGACGCAGCATTTTCTGACTTTGGTACAAAAGAAATAACAGTAAAACGATGCTGAAAATGACCACTAAAATCAAAACAACTTTTAGCATGAGCTTCCTCCAAATAAAAAGAGCTCTGTATTCAGAGCTCTTTTAAAATCGGCAACTTAAATTATTTATCTAAGATTGCAAATAAATCAGCTTGAACGTTTTCGATGGCACGTAAACCATCTAGCTTGTCATAAGTCGGTGCATTTTCACCAGAAGCAGCACGACCTTGATAGAAACCAACCAATTGCTCAGTTTCGCTATGGTAAGACCCAAGACGCTTACGAATCGTTTCTTCTTGGTCATCTGGGCGCTGAACAAGGTCTTCACCTGTTTCATCATCTTTACCTTCCACTTTTGGTGGATTGTAAACAATGTGATAAACACGACCCGATGCAGGGTGCTGACGACGCCCAGAAAGACGTTGCACGATTTCTTCGTCAGGTACAGCAATCTCAATCACGTGATCAATGCTAATTCCAGCTGTTTCTAATGCTTCAGCTTGTGGAATTGTGCGTGGGAAACCGTCAAAGATACAACCATTTTCACAATCAGGCTGAGCAATACGTTCTTTAACCAAGCCAATAATCAGTTCATCAGAGACTAAACCGCCTGATTCCATGACGCTTTTCGCTTTTAAGCCAAGTTCAGTACCTTCACGAATTGCAGCACGGAGCATATCACCGGTTGAAATTTGTGGGATATTGTAGCGCTTACAGATCAACTGAGCTTGAGTACCTTTGCCTGCCCCAGGTGGTCCGAGTAAAATAATGCGCATAAAAGAACATCCTCATTTAAAAACAATAAATCTTAAATTGAGCAATATCATACAGACTTATCACTCAACCAACATCAAATTAATTATAAGAAAGCAACAAATAAGTGAATTAAACCAGCAAAGAAACCAGTCACCCCACCGAGTACAATTAAGATCCACTCATCTTCTTGGAACGCAGGACGCAATAAGTTTTGGAACTCTTTCGGTGTTAGTTCACGGATGCGGTCTCTAAACATTTGAAAGATCTTCTGCGCACGACTTGCATTCAAAGCTGGGTCACATACTGGTCCCATGGTAATTTCAATTGAGCGATCAATCAAGTCGGTCTTGAGTCTAGCATATTCTCTTGGCCCTAATGAAAGCTGCAATGAGGTTCTGACCAGTGGAGTTTCCATAATTTCATTGATATGACGCTTGACAATACGACGAGTTTTGTCTTTTTTACTACCATACATCATTTCAGTCATGATGGACTTTAAGGTAATTAAATCTTCAGTCACTACACTGGCAAATACATCGGAAACCTCTTCCTGACGCTTCATAAATGCACCTTGAACATTGTAAGTACCAATCTTTAACACAGGTACAATCCAAGGGAATTTGCGGTCTTTGGTCAGACGAAAAATCTGCGGATAACGAATATAGTGTGGTTCAATCGGATTGAAGACCATCCAGATCGCAATCCAGTTGGTTAAAAAGCCCCAGATTGCTGCCCAAAACGGAACCGTCCAGTGCCATGGCACTACAAACCAAACGATCATTTGGAATATACCAAAGAACATCCCTATTAATGCACTGATATGCCAAATAAAATTAATTTCTTTCTGACCCACTTTCAGGAACATGCGTACCATTAAACGGCGGTCACCTTCCATTTGGCTCACCACCATTTCACGCATGTCCACCAGTGACTCAACGTTCATGGTCAGCTCAGTCACAAGTTCCCTAAGTGTCGTGGGTAACTGTTTATGTGCTTGCGCGTAGATACGACGCTTAATCGAATAAGGTAGGTTTTCCCAAAGTACAGCATTACGATCAATCATCACTTCATCAATCAGATGCTCAAGCTCAAACCCTACCTGCTCACCGATGATCATCGCCATATCTTCAGGATCCATTGCTTCTAAAAACTCTCGCAATGAACCCAATTTAGATAGCGTGTTATCAGTGATGATGCCTGAAATACGTCCAGCTTTACGTGGCACAATTCCTTGCCAACCGACAGGTAATGGTCCTAAATGGAAGCCCCAAAAGTTGATTGGGTAAAATACCATTTTCAATGCCATCCATACGTGTGCCCATGTTACAAAGGCGGTCACAGGGATGATACTCAAGACTGCCAGATGGTCAGGTCGATTTAGGAAAATCTGCCACAATTCATTGACGTAATCAAACATGCATGACTCTCTGAATTATTGATACATGATGGCCTATAAAAGGATAAACGTTAATTTCCTCTTACAAACCAAAACTTAAGGTATAAGAAAACTGAAGGACAGGTTCTGATTTTTTCACAGTATTGCCATTCCCATCTTCTATTTTTTCGCGTACTCCTGCGCCTACACTGAATGTGCTGATACGCTCACTATTCAACCAGACATAAGCAAGATCGGCACCAACACCCAAGTTGCCCTTTTGTTTACCCCCATAGTTCTTACTGTCTAAATGTCCTGCATAGACACCAAGGTAATAACCATTTTTATCGGTACCAGTTAAGTAGTACGGGTAACGGAATCCAATTTGTCCACCAGGTTCATTGTCATCATTTAAAAATGCACCCGCTTTGGCGTAGGCAATCCCATACGGATTTACCCATTCAAGGTTGGCATGTAATAATTTCTTAGTAAAACCTGCACCTACATTCCACGTTGAAACGTTTGCATCTTTTAATTTAGGCTCAGGCTTAAACGGATTTTCGTCAGCATGGGCAAAACCAGTAAGTGTTAAAACCGATAATAAAAGGCAAATTTTTCTCATTATTTTCTCCATTTTCCCTAAGAGTGTATTGGAAAATCCTATTTCAAACTGTTTGTGACTTTAACAGAATTATTTTGCTTCTAATATACAAGACCATACAATTTTAATGTCTGCAAAGTCAAAAGCTGTCGCAGCATCATTTGCATGATTTGTTGAAAATTCTACAGTATGATCATGCAACTTACGTTAAAATGCGTAGCCTTTGTATTCTCTCCATCTTGTAATTAAGTCGACACCCTATGAAACAGCACTTTCCTTTAAAAAATATGCAACAAGAAAAGCGCATTTATAAGGGTCGAATCTTTTTTGCAATCTTTGTCGTGGCGATTTTTCTACTTTTATTGATCTGTCGTTATGCATATTTACAGATCGTTCATTACGATGATTTTACAACGGCATCAGATAAGAACCGTATTCGCTTACAGCCATTAGCACCCGCTCGTGGCTACATCTACGATCGTAACGGCGTGCTATTAGCAGATAACTATCCAGTTTTCACTGCAACACTGAGTCGTGCCGATGTCAGCGATATTGATGACACCATTACCCGTCTCATTCCAATTCTGGGCTTGACCCAAGATGATGTTGACCGCTTTAAAAGCCGTGTCAAAACTGCACGTAAAACTGAACGCCTTGCGATCAAATTGAATTTGACTGAAACCGATATTGCCAAATTCAGTGAAGTGAAATATGCCTTTCCTGGGGTCAAAATTGAAACCCAAATGACCCGCTACTATCCACATGGTGAATTGTTTGCGCATGTGATTGGTTATGTGGGGCGTATCAATGATAAAGAACTCAAGTCTATTGATAAGGATTTATATGCGGGTACCAACCTGATTGGTAAAATTGGGGTCGAAAAAAGCTATGAAGACCTGTTGCATGGTATTCCTGGCTATGAATCTGTTGAAGCCGATGCACACGGCAATGTACTACGTAATTTAGGTCGCCAAAATCCAGCGCGTGGTAATGATCTGTATTTATCACTTGATTACGGTTTACAAACTATTGCCGCAAAACAATTGGCAGATCGCCGTGGTGCAATTGTAGCCATGGACCCACGTACAGGTGAAATCCTCGCATTGGTCTCCAGCCCAAGTTTTAATCCAAACCTCTTCGTGACAGGAATTAGTTCCAAAGACTATAGTGGACTGCGTGACAACCTCGATCAACCGCTTTATAACCGTGCGGTTCAGGGGGCATATCCACCAGGTTCAACCATTAAACCAATGTTTGGTTTAGGTGGTATTCATTATGGTCTCGTCGATTGGAGCACTGCAATTTCCGATCCAGGTTATTTCTCATTGCCTGGTGACAGTCACCGCTTCCGTGACCATAAAAAAACGGGTCATGGTTCAGTGAACATGCATAAAGCTCAAATTGTGTCCTGCGATACCTATTTCTATGTCCTGTCCTATCGCATGGGCATTGAGAAAATGAATGACTGGATGCGCCAATTTGGCTTTGGTGAAAAAACTGGAGTTGATTTACCAAGTGAAAGCACAGGTCTCTACCCGAGTCCTGAATGGAAAATGCGAACGCGTAAATCCAAATGGCTAAAAGGTGAAACCATTTCAGTCAGTATCGGGCAAGGGGCATTTACCTCTACACCTTTACAACTTGCTATGGCAACTGCGATCACAGCCAATAAAGGTTCACATGTCACACCACATGTACTCAGAGAAACCAAAGGTGCCAAAAAATTTAGTGTCCATAACGCGCCTGATGGCAAAATTAATTTCAATGGTACAGAACAAGATTGGATCAACATGCATGATGCAATGGTGGATGTGATTCAATCTGGTACAGGTCGTGGTATTAAAGGTGGTTTGCAATATTCAATCGCAGGTAAAACAGGGACAGCCCAAGTCAAGAGTATTGCTCAAGGTAAACGTTATAACGAAGCAGCACTTTCATCTCGACAATGGGACCATGGCTTATTTGTTGGTTTCGCACCTGCCGATAATCCTGAAATTGCCATTGCCGTGGTTTGGGAAAATGGTAAACATGGCGGTTCAGCTGCCCAACTAGCACGTCCAATCTTTGACTATTGGCTGGTGACACGTAAAAAGAATCCACTTCGTCCAGCTAGCCATCAAGTCAGTGGAGGCTTAATGACTGCGGGGATTAAACCAGGTGAACTACCAAGCAGCAGTGTTGCAACCACGGCAACACAGAATGGCCAAGCAGCATCTACACCCGTCGCTTCATCCGCTCCAGCTTCTACACCTGTTGCACCAGCAACAGGTGCTCAACCTACGGATGGAGTGACTGAATAATGAAAAATCAATTACGTATCATCGGTGGTAACTGGAAACGCCGTACTTTACCCTTTGCCAGTATTGATGGTTTACGTCCAACACCAGATCGTGTCCGTGAAACTCTATTCAACTGGTTGATGTGGGATATTCAAAACGCACAGGTTTTAGACTTGTGCAGTGGCTCTGGTGCGTTAGGATTTGAAGCGCTTTCTCGTGGAGCTGCCAAAGTCGTAATGATTGAACCGAATCCAACTCAAGCCAAAGTCTTAAAAGATAATATTCAACTGCTAAAAGCGGAAAATTGCCAATTACATGTTGCAACGGCACAGCAAGCTTTAAAAAAATTAAACTCAAGTTTTGATGTAGTGTTTCTTGATCCGCCCTATAGTCTGGATTTATGGCAAGAGTTGGCTGAACTTGCTGACCCAATGATTGCAAACCATGCTTATATTTATGTAGAAGCAGATCGAGATTTAGCTCAACTCACCCTACCGCCTACTTGGCAGAAAATAAAAGAAACCAAAGCAGGTATGGTCAGAGCCGGTTTATATCAAAAAGTCAGTTAAAAAATCCGTAACCAGAAAAATCGAATCAATTGCCCTCGGTCAAAGGGAAAACTGGAAAGATATTCATAGCCAATTCGATTGGTCTGGTTCAACTGATACATCATGCCATAACCGACTGAAATCGAAAAATCATCCAGTGACAGGCTAGTGGTATCGCCTGTCAACATCTTATGGTTAAACTGATTGGTTTGATAAGCCGTATAGTTATAGACACGCCAACGTTCATTTTGAAAAAATTGGTTATGCAAAACTGAATATGCTGTTTTCATTTCAGGATAAGCAGCATCAAACATATGTTCTGTATCTTCGCTCGGCTCTGCAAAAAAATCATAATCATCCGCATAAGCTCCAGCAGAGAGACCAATCAAAAAACAGAATAAAAAAGGGTGCTTAATGTACATAACAAGATGTGTTGATGACTTTCCTATTTAGCATACCGCTAAAAATCATTTTTTATCAATCAATTGAATGTTTTTATCTACTATTTACAAACTGCTGTTTAAAATAACCACTCCATACGGCGACCATCTGGAATTATATGGGGACTCCCCCTTCAAAGCTCGTTTCCTTGATCACCTGCAGCGCTATAAATTATAGGGTACACAGGCATCAACAATCACACAGCCGCGCTTTTCTTATTTTCATTTTACATCCAGTCTATTTAACTTTTGTACAATTAGATATGCAGAGTAAAAAAATATTAATTTTTATCGTGTTAGACATAAATAATTAATTTATAAAATTCATCTTATATACAATAATAGCACCTTTAAAATTCTACTCTATCGATCATGAAGCTTTTGTACTTGCTCATTGCCACCGTGAGCTTAACCGGTTGTATCTTTGGGAAATCAAGCGAAGTAAAACGCGCTGAAAAAGTCCTACAGAGTTTTCAATGTAACAATATTGAATCCAATGAGTTAGCAACTTCTTCTATTTCAAATTTTTATCAACAATCACTGGCGGCGAATAAAGACAAAGCAGCATCTTATATTGAACAATATAAGAATGGTGAAGATCTCTTTGACATTCCGCTCGATGAAGTTGTACAACAAAAATATCAATTATATAAGCAAGCATGTCAGGCACTCGGTGGCGTCTCTACAGCCAAAGGAACAATTGCAGTAAAGGCCACTGAGTAACAGCAATAAAACTTGCCTGACTGTATTTAGGATACAGTATGATCGAACAACAACTGAGTTTAAAACATTATATTGCACTGGCGATTGTGCTTCTGGTGGTTGCAATTGCAAGTATTCAACCGCTTGAGTTTGAGGCTTATCTACTACACCAAGCGGGTACCGTGTTGATGCTCATCGCCCTCATCGTCACGATGAAAAAGATTGGCATCAATTTTTATAGTTTTTGCCTCTATCTAGGCTTTCTTTTGATCCATATTTTAGGGGCACACTACCTCTACTCTTATGTGCCTTATAATGAATGGATTGAAAGCCTTTTTCACTTTGACTTAAATCAAACCATGGGTTGGTCACGTAATATGTATGATCGACTGGTGCATTATGCTTACGGTCTATTACTCTATCCATTTTTCTATCGCTGTTTTCAAGTCTGGTTACCAACTGCCAAACCTTTAACCTTATTTTTACTGGTTATCCAGTTTGTCATGGCATCGAGCATGTTCTATGAACTGATCGAATGGTGGATCGCCATTGGTTTATCACCTGAAGATGCTGAAAACTATAATGGCCAACAAGGAGACATCTGGGATGCGCATAAGGACATGTTCCTTGCGACCATCGGAGCACTGCTGATCGGTATCATTCAACTGCTCAAACAAAAAACGCCTATTCAAAAATAGGCGCTATTCTCAATATGAATACCAATTAAATAATAGAATGTTGCAATACCGTAAGCTGGTCTAAAGAATCGGCTTTAATGGTCTGAGCATAATCCAGATTGGTTAAATCAGCATTTGCTGAATGATTGATTGTAGCAGATGAGTTTTGCCCTGTAAGCAATTGATTCAAAACCTCATCCAACTGATTTGATGTCGATTCTGGAGAAGATAATAAGCTGCTTAAGCCCAATTTTTCAGTGTTGGTCGATTCAGAAACAGGTTCAGGTTGCTGGGTTTGCAAGGCTTCCAAATCAACCGTATCTGCCAAAGATGCTTTCGCTACAGCAGGTGCAAGCACATTAAAACTAAATGCATCACTCGTCTCACTAATATTCCCTGCTGCATCAGTCAGGGTTAAGGTGATTTTATGCGCCCCTACACTCAGATCCTGCTTAACTTCAAAACTCCATCTGCCATTATCCCCGACTGTTACCGTACCAATCGGTTGACCATTGTCATAAATCGTCAGGACGGCTTTTGCTTCGCCCACACCTGCTAAAGTCGGTTTGCTATCATCGGTATCACCTCCCGCAGCGATCGCCCCTTTTACCGCACCGACATCATCCATGACCGTTTGCAAAATAGGTTTATTCGGCGCAATCGTATCTTTTGTCCCGACCACATCGGAAGCTTCGGAACGGTTCCCTGCAGCATCAATGATATAGACTTTACCTACATTTTTATCGGTTAAAGCTGATGAAAGTGTAATGCTAAATTTTCCATCCGCACCAACAGTACCTGAACCATACAGCGTTTTCCCATCCGCACTTCTAATTTCAATTTTACTATTTGCTTCCGCCGTCCCTACTACCGAATCACCTGCTGCATTGATTTCAGCAACCGCTTTATCTGGCGCAATAGTATCCTTTCCAGCAGTAATCTCAAGTGGCTTGGACTGGTTCCCCGCAGCATCTTCTACAATGATGGTTGCCTTTTTATCTGTGGCTAATGCGGGTGAAAGTGTAATCTGAAATTTACCCTGCACATCTGTGATTCCACTGCCAATGATTTTTCCATCCGCATCTTTGATCTGTACCTTGCTATTCACCTCTGCTCGACCTTGGATTGAGGAACCTTCCTTATCTACATCCACAAAAGGTTGATCAGGAGGCAAAGTATCTTTTCCGGCAATCACTTTAGAAGGTGTCGATTTGTTTCCTGCAGCATCTTCGGCAACCACTGTTCCACCTATATCACTGGTTAATGCAGGTGAAACTTTTATCGAATACAGTCCTTCTTTATTCGCAATCACGGTACCTAATAGTTTTCCATCAGCATCATAAATCGAGACTTTGGCATTGGCTTCTGCCTTGCCAGTAACAATTGTGCCATCTGCATTGAGTTGTGCTGTAGGCGCATCTGGTGCAATGGTATCTTTATTTCCCGTCACGACAGCGGCTTTAGAGGCATTGCCAGAACTATCGATCGCAGTTACGCTCACCTTGCCACCATTCACCAAAGGCTGATCCAGCTTAATCGTGTAATTTCCTTCGGCATCGGCTTGAGTCGTAGCAATCACTTTCCCCGCAGCATCCTTAATTTCGATTTTGGCCTTAGCTTCGGTTTTACCCGTAATGGTTTGTGTATCTGTACCCAAATTCGCTGTCGGTGTCGCTGGTGGTGTTATATCAATCGGTTGGTTACTACTTTTATTTTTATCGTCATCATCATCTTTTACTGCCCATAAATATACACCTTCTGCGACTAAAGCAGCCAAACCGACTTTCCATAATTGGGATTTACTAATCGCAGAATCATGATCAACATTTTGAGGCTGAGAAACTGGTGTAGTAACTGCATCAGTATATGCAAATTGCGTCAATGAGGTCGCTGGGGCATAACGAACAAATTTCCCCGAATCATCAAACTCTGCGACCGCATAAGTACCATCCTCTTTTGCGAGTGCTAGGCTGTGTTCGGTTAGATTTTCATTACTATAAAAACCACTAATAACAATCTTTTCACCATTTTTTAGTGTAATGACAAGATCATTACCTTGCTTGATAATTGATTTAATATCTGCTTGATTTACACTAATCTGTACGATCGAAGGCTGGTCTAAAACCACACTTTTTAGTTGTGCATCTTGTAGGATATTCGAGTTTTTCTTTGAAAAAACAACGACTCTTGTCATTATTATGCTCACTTATCAATTATATTTTTAAATAATTCTTCGATTAATGAATAATTAAGTAATTCATCTTGCAAATAAAATATCAAATGATTGATATGACTACAATCTCTTCTATCAGAAGTTTTGTCATGTTTGTTTAATTCACCAAATGTTCAAATCCAACCAAAAATTTTCACAGAAATCACAGGAAGACACATAAAAAAACCAGCCATATAGGCTGGTTTTTCAAGATCATTTTACAGTTCCGATCATTAAAATTTTGGATCACGCATTTGCACCAATGTGCTATTTGCTTTTGCAAGGCTATCGGTAATTTTACTGAGCACAGTTGGAATTAAACTCTCAGCCATTTGTGCAGCTTGCAAACCTAATTTTTCACCGAAAGTTGGACGTTTACGGGTATTAATCACATAAATATCATGCTTTGGTAATAAACTTAATAAATACTCATCCGAGGTCTGTAGCTTATCAACCAAGTTCAGCTCACGCGCGTCCTCACCATACCAGTGCTCACCTGTTGCCACTTTTGTAATATCCAGTTGAGGACGATATTTCTCAACAAAATGTTTAAATAAAGAATGCGTTTGCTGTAATTCCTCTTCAAACTTCGCCTTACCTTCTGGTGTATTTTCACCAAACATGGTCACTGTACGCTTGTATTCACCAGCAGTATATAATTCGAAATCAACATTATGTTGCTTTAACAAACGATTGAAGTTTGGTACTTGTGCAACCACACCAATCGAACCAACAACAGCAAACGGCGCAGAAATGATTTCGCTAGCAATACATGCCATCATATAACCACCACTGGCTGCAACCTTATCTACACAGATGGTGACGTGAAAGCCCGCATCACGTAAACGTACCAATTGAGCTGCTGCAAGACCATAGCCATGCACCATTCCGCCAGGACTTTCCAAGCGAACAACAACACGGTCATGCCCTGCTTTGGCAGTCGCTAAAATCAGGGTAATTTCTTCACGAATGGTATCTACGGCAGAAGCTTGGACATCCCCTTTAAAGTCGAGGACATAGATTTTTTGATCATTCTTTTTGCGAATCTTGGCTTCTTTGGAAAGTTGTTGAACAAGTTGCAATAACTCCAAACGAGATGCTGTCGTTTGCGCAATTCTTTTTCTTTGTTCATTCACACGCGCATTTAAATGACTAATACGAATTTCAGCAGGAAACTTAGGTAAATGGAATAACATGAAGTATGTGCTCTATAAGTTCGGCGTTATTGTTCTAAGATGTGGTCTGCTCAATAAAAATTCAATAGCGATTTTGCAAAATAGATTCATTTTCATTTATATATAAAAAAAGAGTCCGAAGACCCTTTTTTATATAACCCTAAAAAATTAACCAAAACGCCCTGTAATATAAGCTTCAGTCAATTGATGATCAGGCTGAGTAAACACTTTTTCAGTCGAGTTCACTTCAATCAGGTCACCCAAATGGAAGTAAGCTGTACGGTCAGAGACACGCGCCGCTTGTTGCATAGAGTGGGTGACGATCGCAATGGTGAATTGTTCTGACAATTCTGAGATCAATTCTTCAATTTTTGCGGTCGCAATTGGATCGAGTGCCGAACATGGTTCATCCATCAAAATCACTTCTGGACTCACCGCAATGGTACGTGCAATACATAAACGCTGTTGCTGACCACCTGATAAACCAGTGCCTGGCTGACTCAAACGATCTTTGACTTCATCCCATAAGCCCGCTTTACGTAAACTGTTTTCCACGATTTCTTCTAAATCATATTTATCACGTGCCAGACCATGTAGTTTCGGGCCATAAGCAACATTGTCAAAAATTGATTTTGGGAATGGGTTTGGCTTTTGGAACACCATGCCTACTTGCGCACGCAATAACACCACATCAAGGTTTGGATCATAGATATCTTGATCATCCAAAGTCACCTTACCTGTCACACGGCAGCTATCAATCGTGTCATTCATACGGTTTAAAGTCCGTAAGAACGTTGATTTACCACAACCCGATGGGCCAATAAATGCAATCACCTCATTCTGGTAAACATCAAGGTCGATGCCTTTGATCGCCTCAGAGTCACCATAATAAACATGAACATCTTTGGTACTGATTTTCACTTCGCTCGTTTTTGGCTTTTTATTTGAAGAAGCCGTTTCAAACTGAGAGACAAATGCAGTATTTGATTGCTGAACTTGCGCTTCAGGTGACGTAAATTCTTTTTGCTGTGGATTCACTGATTTATCCTTTTCTACGGCGTTCATAATATCAATCGTATTCATTGTACTCTCCTCAATTACCAACGCACTTCAAATTTCTTACGGAGCCAAATGGCAAGGCTATTCAAACCAATCATTAACGCTAGTAAAACAATAATCGCTGCTGCAGTACGTCCTTCGAAGAAGTTACGTAATTCATTACCTTGCCATAAATACACTTGTACTGGCAATGCGGTTGCTTGATCGAGTGGTGTTGTCGGCACGCTTGCAACGAAAGCACTCATTCCGATTAAAAGTAATGGCGCAGTTTCACCCAGTGCATGTGCAACCCCAATGATCGCACCTGTCATAATGCCCGGTAAGGCCAACGGTAATACATGATGAAAAATGGTTTGTACTTTCGATGCCCCTAGCCCCAACGCGGCTTGACGAATCGAAGGCGGCACTGCTTTTAACGATGCACGTGTCGTGATAATCACGGTTGGCAAAGTCATTAGACTCAGAACCAAACCACCGACCAGTGGTGCTGATAATGGCAATTGCATCCAGCCAATAAAGATAGCTGCACCCAGTAAACCAAACACAATTGAAGGAACCGCAGCCAAGTTATTAATGTTGACTTCAATAATGTCCGTCATCATGTTCTTTGGTGCAAACTCTTCAAGATAAATTGCACTCGCAACACCAATTGGAATCGAGATCACAATCACGATCATCATCATGAATAATGAACCCATGAATGCACCAGCTAAACCACTTGTTGCAGGTGAACTACGAGAATCTGGACTAAAGAACAAGTTAGTATTGAAGGTACTTTTAATAATTCCTTCTGCTTTTAACTGATCTGCCAGTTGACGAACTTCTGGTTCGAGTTGTTGCTGATCATCTGGCAAACTACGGTCAATATTACCTGCTAACCATACATCTATATTGGCATCCGCTAAGAATTTAATCTCTTCTTTGCTTCCAATCAGCGCAGGGTTTTTAAGCACCATATCACGCAAACGGTATGCTTCAGAACTGGTATATAAACTGCTGAGATAATCACGTTGAGACTCTAATGCTTTATTTTTAGCAACAATCCCATTTACGATCAAGGCATCCCAATCCACCATACCCATTTCAGTTTGCCAAGCGACCATGCGTTCTTCAAAGTGAGCTGGTGTTTCACCTGCTGTTTGTTTTGGCTTCGCTCCAACATTGATGATCGCTGGATCAAAATAAACAGGAACTGTAATACTGCTTTGCCAAAAAGAAGGCAGACCTTTCGCCAAAATGCTACCAAATAGTAAAGCAACAAATGCCAGCGCGATCACGACCGCCGAGATACCTGCAAAGCGAAAGGTCTTTTCCTTACGATGACGCTTAGCCAAAGAACTTTGGATCTTTCTTTTACGCTGCTCACGTTGTTCAGCAGCTACTTGAGGATCCAATAGGTTCGGATCCAGAGGAGATGTATTTGATGAACTCATTCGTATTGCTCACGATATTTACGCACGATGTACAGTGCAATAATGTTTAGACCCAAAGTAATCACAAACAGCGTTAAACCAAGGGCAAATGCCACCAGTGCTTGCGGGCTGGCAAAGTCAGTATCCCCCGTTAATTGCTTCACAATCGTGACGGTTACTGTTGAAACTGCTTCAAATGGATTTGCATGCAACAATGGACTGTTCCCTGCTGCAAGCACCACAATCATGGTCTCACCCACTGCACGGGATACGGCAAGCAAAAATGCACCTGTAATCCCTGGTAAGGCAGCAGGCAATACAACTTGACGAATGGTTTCTGATTTCGTTGCACCTAGGCCCAAAGAACCATCACGTAATGCGCGAGGCACCTGAGTAATGATGTCATCAGACAATGAGGAAACGAATGGGATAATCATAATCCCCATCACAAAACCTGCGGTTAGGGCACTGGTCGCATTAATATTGATACCAACACTTTCACCCACCATTTTAAAGAATGGGCCAATCACCATTAAGGCAAATACACCATAAACGATCGTTGGAATCCCTGCCAAAACCTCAATTGCAGGTTTTGCCCAAGAACGCAACCTTGGCGATGCATATTCAGCCAGATAAATCGCAACCAACAAGCCAATCGGTACAGCAACCAATAATGCGATACCACTGACCATCAAGGTTCCCCAAATCAGCGGTAAGATGCCGTAACTACCTTCTGCATTTCCTGAGGTGCTAAAACCTGGATTCCATTCAGTACCAAAGAAGAAGTCAACTGGACTGACAAAATGGAAAAAGTGCAACGCTTCTCTTAACATCGATAAAACAATACCGATTGTTGTCAAGATTGCGACACCAGAACACAAGATCAAAGCAACATTAATGGTTTTTTCGACTTGGTTACGTGCACGGAATTGTTGGCTCACATGACGCTTTGCCCAAACTAAACCCGCCAGTCCAGCACTAATCACCACTGCAAGTTTTGCAAATGAGCCAATGGTCTGGAATTTAGCAAGTTGTTGTGCTGCTGCAACTTCATATGCTGCTGGCTGATCTGTTACCCCGAAACCAGAAGCAATTGCTTGTACTCGACTGGTTAAAACATCACGGCCTGCCGCATCTAAGGTCGAACTTACAGATGCAGGAATATTATTGAAAATAATATGTTGTAAAATACTTGGTTCAACCAAGTTCCAAATAATCAAAATTAAAAAAGCAGGAATACCACACCACAAAGCAACCAACGCCCCATAATATCCTGGACGAGAATGTAGTGTTGCTGAGTTATTTCCCTTACCTGCTAGGTTACGGCTTTTACTCAGCCCGATTTGATATGCAATTGCCACAAGGGCTAATAACACACCGATAAGTAGCAGATTCATGTAATCTCCACTGTTTTCTCAATTTTCATGATTTGAAAAAACTTAGCTAGACAAAAAGGCTGATGATCCAACGTCTCACCAGCCTCCCTTTTAACAATATTACTTAACTGATTTACCAGCTTTGAAATCAGCTAGGATTTTTGCGCGCTCTTTGTCGCTTAAAGGAATCAAACCAGCTTTTTCTAATTTAGAACCTTTACCAGAAATTTTCTTATTTAAGAAGAATTCTGTGTATTGTGGTAAGCCTTTGATTGATTTCAAGTGCTCGCCTTTCACGTAGAAGAACAATGGACGTGAAACAAGGTAGCTACCATCTAGTACCGTTTTCTCAGATGGAGTCACACCATTTACAGTCGCTACACGTAATTTATCACGGTTTGAATCATAGAAACCTAGACCAAATACACCGACTGCATTTGGAGAAGTTTTCAAGCGAGCTAGAGTTTCAGTATAGTCACCCGCAATTTCAATCACACGACCATCTTTACGGAAGGTTGAACATGCTTTCTTTTGATCATCTTTGCTTAAAGCTTTGTAGTAATCAAATGCTTCACAACCGGCATCAACCATTTTCTCTTGGAAAACTTCACGCGTACCGTGGTTAGATGCAGGAATAACTAAAGTGATCGGCTCATTTGGTAATGATTTATCAATTTGGTTCCAAGTTGTATATGGGTTTGGAACTAATTTACCATTTGAAGGAAGCTGTGCAGATAATGCAGTGAATACATGGATTGGTTTTAATTTATACGCTGCTTTTTTAACATTTGATGCAAATACGATACCGTCGTAACCCACTTTAATTTCTTGTACTTGGTTTACGCCAGATTTTTTACATGCATCAAGCTCTGTGTCTTTAATTTGACGAGAAGCATTTGCGATGTCGATGGTGTTATCACCTACACCTTGGCAGAATTGCTTCAAACCACCGCCCGTACCACCTGAACCAACAACCGGTGCTTTGAACTGTGGGAATGTGTTGCCAAACTCTTCAGCAACAATACTTGCAAACGGTAATACAGTAGATGAACCAGCAATTTGAATCGTATCACGAGCTGCATTCGCAGTCGTTGCTACAGTTGCCCCAGATACAGCTAATGCAATTGCGATGTGACGTGGATTTAAGCGCATTCTGTTTTCTCTCATTTATGCAATTTGGTTTACAACTCTTTTTAAGTTAAGTGTTGTACTTTGGTTAACTGCATTTTGAGCAGATAATATGACAATTAAGTGACAACTTTATGACGCTTTTGTGATAGCCATTTCTTAAGCTCAATTTTTAGAAAATTATTGGTCATAAAGTCATATTTTCTGCTTTATTTTTTGCAGCTCAGAACTCGATTACACTCAGAAAATAACGTTTAGATATTGAATTTTATGGGATTTAAAAGAACAATAGCCCATTCAGCTTAACAAAAAGCATCTTGGGCAGAGCAACCAGTTTATATATGTTTTATGACAATTCCCTATCAAAAAGAACAGATACAATGCTAAATCCTGTCATCATTGAAACACAAATGCTGATTCGTAAACCAGCCCACAGCGTTTTTGAAGCATTTATTGATCCAGAAATCACCTCAAAATTTTGGTTTAGTTCGGCAACAGCACCACTTGAACAAGGAAAAACGGTTGAATGGACTTGGGAAAAATACCAAGTTTCGGCAACCGTAAAGGTGACAAAAATCATTACCAATGAATTGATTCAGATTCAATGGGGTGAGCCGAGCAGTACGGTTGATTTTATCTTTGAAGCGATTAATGACGATCAAACCTATCTCAGAATTCAAAATTATAATATCCCCTTACAAGGTGATGAGCTGATTGCCTTTATTATTGATAATACGGGTGGCTTCACTACCGTCGTAGATAGCTTGAAAGCCTATTTAGAGCATGGAATTCAACTCAATCTGGTTCAGGACAAGTTTCCACCCTTCTAGATCAATACAACATCGATGCAATTAAAAAGGCACATTGCTGTGCCTTTTTTGATTTAAAGATTGGACTGCGCTTCGGGCAGAACCAGCATTTTTTTACGATATTTAAAGATATACATCGCCGCTAAAATCGCCAACCAGATCGGTCCAAGAATAACAGCCAAACGCATATCAGGGGTCATCGCCATAATAATCAAAATAAAGCAGACAAAGCTGATGGTGAGATAATTACTCCATGGGCTCCAGATGCTTTTAAATTTGGTTTGATGTTGTTTCAGGCGCATTGCTTTATTAAATTTCAAATGGGTGACGGAAATCATTAACCAGTTAATCACCAATGCAGCAACCACCAGCATCATGAATAACTGAAAGGCTTCACCCGGAATTAAATAGTTGACCAACACACATACCGCCGTGACCGAAGCAGAGACAATCGCTGCAGGAACCGGAATTCCACGCGCATTCACTTTTTTCAATATGGCCGGTGCATTGCCCTGTTCGGCCAAACCATGCAACATACGGCTATTACAATAAATACAACTGTTATAAACAGAAACTGCTGCAATCAGCACCACAAAATTGAGGACATTGGCAACCCCATTACTATTCAAAGACTGGAAGATCAATACAAAAGGGCTGCCCCCTTCCGCCACCATATTCCACGGATAAAGACAGAGTAAAATCCCGATTGCACCGATATAGAAAATCAAAATACGATACACAATCTGATTCACCGCCTTAGGAATGGTGGTTTCAGGATTTTTGGTTTCTGCTGCGGCAATTCCGATCAGTTCAAGTCCACCAAAAGCAAACATGATCACGGCAAGCGCCATAATAAAGCCATGCGTGCCATGTGGAAAAAAGCCACCGTGCTGCCATAAATTGGCAATACCCGCCTGTGGACCCGCAGAACCAGAAAGCAATAAATAAGCACCAAAACCGATCATACTTAAAATCGCAACAATCTTAATGCAGGAGAACAGAAATTCGGACTCACCAAAGAATCTGACATTGACCAAATTAATGGCGTTAATCAGTACAAAGAACACCAAGGCAGTCAGCCATGTGGGTACATCTGGCCACCAAAATTGAATAAAGGTCCCGATGGCGCTCAGTTCAGCCATACTGACCAACACATACAGCACCCAATAATTCCAGCCTGACATAAAGCCTGCCATGCGGCCCCAGTATTTATTGGCAAAATAACTAAATGAACCGCTCACGGGTTCTTCAACCACCATTTCTCCTAAATGGCGCATAATTAAAAATGCAATCACACCAGCAATCGCATAACCCAATAAAATAGAGGGCCCTGCCAGTTTGATGGTTTGCGAAAGACCCAGAAATAATCCTGTCCCAATTGCCCCGCCTAGCGCAATCAGCTGGATATGCCGATTGGACAATCCTTGCTTTAACTCATGTTTATTGTTTACATCCATCATCTTATCTCCAATGTGTGTGTCACATCCTGTACACCTTTTTATACAGCGCATGATTCGAAGCTCAGCATGAAGCTCCGAATCTGATTCGCTCTCTTATCAATTTATAAAGTTGAAGATTTTCCAATTTCCTTCTGATCAGGAGGAAATTGCTTTTTTACTGGGTAATGCTTGGGAGCGTTGTTTTAAGATTTCATAGCCTCGATCGCCATAATCAAAGCGCGCAATCACTGACGCAAATTTTTTCAAACTGGATGGTGCATCCATAGCTGGGAGTTTTAACTCGATAAAGGTCAGACCATCGAACTGGTCGATACCATCCAAGGTTTGTTTAAGTTGACCTACGGTTTCTACCACACAACTTTGATAGGCTTTCGTACCATTGAAGACATTTGGAATTTCGGCATATTTCCAATTTTGCACATCATTATAGGCGGCATTTTCGCCCATGATCAGACGTTCAATGGTATAGCCACCATTATTGAGTAAGAAAATAATCGGCTTAAGGCCTTGACGAATAATGGTCGAAAGCTCCTGTACGGTAAGCTGAAATGAACCATCACCAATAAACAGGATTTGGCGGCGTTCTGGTGCAGCCAACAAACTACCTAATAAAGCAGGCAAGGTATAACCAATCGAACCCCACAATGGTTGAGCAATATATTTCGCCGTTGCCGGTAGCTTGAGCCCTGCCAAGGCTGAGTTAGAAGTCCCGACTTCACCGATAATCACATCATCATCTTTAAGAAAGCCCGCAATATAACGCCACAAAACATCCTGACTAAGCTTTTGCTGTTCAGGCACCTCAAGTGTCTGTTGTGCTTGCTGCTCCAACATCGGCTGGCTTAACTTCCGTGGTGCAACCTTCTTATTCAGCTCCACCAGAAGTTGTCCAATTTCGATGCCGGGGAAATCCTGTCCAAAAATCGTCAAACCATAAGGTTTGATTTCAATGTAATTTTCAGTGGCAATTTGATGGGTAAACACCCCAGTTCCGACATCAGTAAAACGTACCCCGATGCCCATCAAGCAATCAGACTGCTCAATGGTCTGACGCACATGCGCTTGGCTTGCGCCACCAACATAGGTTCCCACATAACGCGGTGAACCCTCATCCATAATATTTTTAGCGGTCAGCATACTTGCAAAAGGAATCGAGCATTTTTTGGATAAATCATCCAGTAGTGAGGTAATCCCAAATACAGAGGCTTCATTATCAATCAGCAACGCTGGTCGCTTGGCTTGCGCAATCACCTCACACAGTTTAGTGACTGCGCTTTGTAACAGCTCAGGCTCAACCCTCGGGTAAGATAAATCGAGTGAACGATCTGTCACTTCAATTTTGACGTGAGTAATATCCGATGCCAACTGGATATGTACAGGTCGACGTTCAAGGAAACATTGACGTAACACACGGTCAATTTCAGAGACGGCATTGGCTGGGGTTAGACGGGTCTGTGCAACCGTGAACTCTTTCATGCAGTTCATGATGTTGTCGTAGTTACCATCCACCAGAGTGTGATGAACCAGAGTTCCTTTCTGAACCACATGTAAAGGCGGAATCCCTGAAATATGCACCACTGGCACATTCTCAGCATAAGCACCTGCAATACCATTAATCGCACTTAAATCACCGACCCCATAGGTCGTTGTCAAAGCAGCAAAACCGTTGATGCGTGCATAACCGTCAGCAGCATATGCCGCATTTAATTCATTACAATTACCAATAAATTCGAGTTGGGCATCCGCCTCAACTTGTTCGAGATAAGAAAGGTTAAAATCACCAGGTACACCAAACAGATGTTGGATACCCATTTGTTTTAGACGAAGATTTAAAAAATCACCGATTTCTATGAACATTGCTCTACATCCTTTCAAGTCAATTTTTTATTCCATAGAAAAATAATATTTCATCTACCTGTTAAATTTCGTGCATAATAAAAACGCATTTTAATAAAAATACAATATTTGTGTATCATAAAAGGATTTTATGCAATGGATAAGTTCGACTGGCAAATCATTCAGGCCCTACAAAAGAATGGACGGCTCACCAATCAGGAAGTTGGAGATTTAATCGGTTTATCCGCTTCACAATGTTCCAGACGAAGACAGTTACTGGAGCAAAAAGGCGTGATCTTGGGTTATGCCGCCCGCATCCACCAACAAGCTTTAGGCTTGGAGGTTACCGCGATGATCCACATTAACTTACGTATTCACGAGGCCAAGTCACAACAGGCCTTTCAGGACTTAATTGAAGCTGAGGACAATATTCAGGATGCTTTTTCAATTAGCGGCGATGCTGATTTTATTTTAAAAGTCGTCGCAGAAAATCTGGAACAGCTGTCTCAATTCGTGACAGAGCGACTACTGTCTTATGGTTTTATTGGCCATATAAAATCTTACATTGTGTTAAAAAAAATCAAAGAACAGAATCACTTTCTCAGCAAATCCAAGGGTCACAGCTACCATCCAGCCACTTAGACCTCGTTTTAAGCAGCACCATGCATAAAAACAAAAAGGCGGATATTAGATCCGCCTTAAAAATATGAAGGTTTAGATTTTATTGATATGCACAGTTTGTCCTACTGTATTTTCCAGCAAACCTTCCATGCCAAACTCAGCACCCACACCCGACATTTTCCAGCCACCAAACGGCGCATGTGGAACAATCTCTGCATGGGTATTCACCCATGCTGTGCCGCATTGTAGTTGTGAAGCGTAGAACTGTGCGGCTTTTAAATCAGAAGACCAGATTGAACCGCCTAATCCAAATTCACTGGCATTGGCCCGTGCAATTGCATCATCAATATCACGATATTTTAGAATCGGTAACACTGGGCCAAACTGCTCCTCTTGTACCACTCGGCAGCTTTCATCCAGTCCAGTTAAAATCGTTGGCGCAATAAAATAGCCTTGCTCAGGCATCGTCTGATCACCCGACAACGCCTTGGCACCTTGTGCAAGCGCATCGGCAATTAAGGCTTTTACTTTTTGATATTGCAGTTGATTTTGCACAGGACCAAAAGTGGTCTCTGTCGCCATGCCATCTCCAACATTTTGGGCATTGGCAATATCAGCCAGTTTTTGTGCTAGCGCGTCATATTGGCTTTCGTGCACATACAAACGTTTTAAAGCAGCACAGGTTTGCCCAGCATTTAAAAATGCCACGTTAAAGATTCGCTTGGCTATTTGATCAAGATCGGCATCAGGTAAAACAATCCCCGCATCATTGCCACCCAACTCTAGGGTCAGATGTTTTAAGGTTTTTACCGCACCTGACATAATATGCTGACCCGTCTTGGTTGAACCTGTAAAAACCACCTTGGCGATATCAGGATGAGTCGATAACACCTCACCGACGTCGCCCTTACCCAGCAAGATTGAGATCACACCCGCAGGCACTTCTTGTTGAATAATTTCACAGAGTTTTAACGTCGCCAAAGGGGTAAATTCAGATGGTTTATTAATCACCACATTACCTGCACGTAAGGCAGGCATGATATGCCACACCGCAATCATCAACGGCCAGTTCCACGGCGTAATCGAAGCCACCACACCTAAGGGCTGATAATGACGTTCAATTCGTTTCTGTTCACTGTCTTCAATAATATCAACCGGCATTTCTAAACTTGCGGTATAACGTGTCCAGCCAATCGCACCCTGCACTTCCATTTGTGCCAATGCCAAGGGTTTGCCTTGCTCAACTACAATCAACTCTGCCAAAGTTTCGGCATGTTGTTCAATCCCATCCGCAATCTTATTCAGTATGCTTTTGCGTTCCTCATGAGAACTGCGTTGCCAGCTTCCAAAAGCTTGCTTTGCTGCCTCAATTGCTTGATTCACCTGTGCAATCGAAGCCTGCGCACACTTTGCTGCAACAGCAGCTGTTGCAGGATTGATAATCTCAAGTTCACCTGCTTCACCGAGACAAGATTGACCGTTAATAATCAGTTTAAATTGATTTTGCATATTCAAGTGTTGCATGCCTTGTTCCTTCTATTCATTGTAATCATGATGTTTTGCCTGATCCGACCTCAGCTCTAGGTCTCAAGTGCAAAAGTGATGACATCTATCCATCAAAATATTGAGCATCTCTCACTACAATATGGAATTTGTGCATCACAGTTTATGCATAATTATTTCTGATTTAGATTAAAGATGCACAGTTTGTGCAGAACAGTGACAATTTTCTACCTTGTCATCATAAAAAACCATCGTAGAGATGCTGGACAGAATGCAACTAAACAGCAAGCCAAATGCATACCTTTATGTAATTTCATCTCAATTTCTGTGTTCTAAAAGTTACGACACTTCATTCAATTAATTGAAATTTCTTAGAACAGCTGGCTTCGCTATATTCAATACAAATGAGCCAGAAGATAAGAAGATGAACAGCAAAGTGATTACAACGTTTAAGCATACGGATTTACCTGTACACATGACCTTTTCAGAGCACGATTGGCAGCTACTTGCTCAGCACTGGTATCCGATTGCACTCGCTCGTGATATTTCAGAGCAACCAACAGCAGCCATGTTACTGGATATGCCATTGGTGATTTACAAAATGGGAGATGAACTGATTGTTGCAAAAGATGTTTGCCCACATCGTGGGGTTCCTCTTAGTTTGGGCCGTCATGACGGGCAAGGTATTGTCTGTCGCTATCACGGATTACGCTTTGGGCATGCGGGCAAATGCAACCGTATTCCAGCACATCCGCAGCATAAAATCTCGGAGCGCTTTCATCTAAGCACCTATGCTGCCACTGAAAAGTATGGACTGATCTGGTGTTGCTTGGCAGCTGGGCCTGATGATAAACCTGTTATTCCAGATATGCCGTATTGGGATGATTCAGACTACCAGCAACTGGTATGTCCTTTTGTAGACTTAAATTGCTTTGCCGGTCGACAATTGGAAGGATTTATTGATGTCGCCCATTTTGCGTGGGTACATCCTGATACTTTTGGCGACCCTGATGATGTTGAAGTTCCCGACTATAGCACCACAGAAACCAGTTATGGCTTCACTGCAGATTATATCAGCAGTGTCGGACGCTATCCGATTGGGACAGCGCAACGTGGGCAAGACAATTTTAATTGGCTCAGACATTTTGAAATCAGCCTGCCTTTTACTGCAACACTGACCATTCATTTTCCCAATCAAAGCAAACAGGTGATCATGAATGCGGCCTCTCCTGTAAGCGCGCGACAAACTCGCCTGTTTGCACCAATCTGCCGTAATTATGATAAAGATTTACCTGTTGAGGATGCCTATGCATTCAATTTACAGATTTTTGAAGAAGACCGACTGATTGTCGAAACCCAGAAACCTGAATACTTACCACTGGATTTATCGATGGAAGCACATTTTCCAGCAGACCGTAGTTCAAGTATGTATCGTCGACTTTTAAGAAAAATGGGATTCAATCCTATTTTTGCAGCCTAGCTGATTTTTAGATTCAGTTCCAAGACGCAATAAAAAAGAGGTCTATTCAGACCTCTTTTTTATTTTGATGGATGTGCCAGATTGAAATTAATCAATCGCTGGAACGTAAGTTCCTGCAGCAATTGCATCTTTAATACGATCAGCTTCTGCCAACACAAGTGCAAGCAAGTTTTGAACGTTTTCAAGCGTTGCAACTGGGCTTAAAGTGGTCATCTTCAATGATTGAACATTACCCACTTTGGTTACACCAATATTCGCTTCACCACGAGCAAACAATTCATCTGCCACGTTTTGGTTTAAGCTATCGATAAATTCAGCAGGATAAGCTTCTGGTACGACACGGAACAGGACTGAAGCGAATTGTGGTTCAACCAACAATTCAAGACCCGCTGTTGCTTTAATATAATCTGCAACTTCACGTGTTAATTTCACACCATGATCAATCATTGAACCATAAAGCTCTTCGCCTAATGCTTCAACCGTCATCCATAATTTCAATGCATCAAAACGACGTGTCGTTTGTAATGATTTAGACACAAGGTTAGGTACACCATGTTCTTCATCATAAGCAGAGTTTAAATATTCTGCTTCATAATGCATAAAGCGATAGTTTGCTTCGTCTTTCAACAAGAAAGCACCACAGCTAATGCTTTGGAAATAATGTTTATGGAAATCAAGCGTGATTGAGTCTGATAATTCAATTCCATCCAACATTGAACGATGGTCATTTGAAAGAATCAGTGCACCGCCCCAAGCTGCATCAATATGCATCCATGAACCATACTTCGTGGTAATTTCACGGATTTTCTTGAGTGGATCAATTGCACCAGCATCAGTCGTACCCGCTGTTGCAACAACACAGGCCACGATTTTGCCTTCAGACTGAAGATGCGCCATGGTTTTTTCCAGTGCATCAACATCCATCTGTGCATTTTCATTCACAGGAACAGTGACAACTGACTGGAAGCCCATACCCATCATGGCCATGTTCTTTTGCACAGAGAAATGTGCATTTTCAGAACAGATGACTTTGACGTTTTTCATTGCTTCTGCTGGAATACCATCACGCTGAACCGACCATGGCTTACCATTTTCGTCTTTCCAGTTTTTCGAGATGCACCAGTCACGTGCCAGCAATACACCCATCAAGTTTGACTGTGTACCACCAGACGTGAACACACCTGCTTGACCTGCACCATAGCCCACTTTTTGGCGAAGCCAATCAATGAGTTGAACTTCCATCAAAGAACCCGCTGGGCTTTGATCCCATGAGTCCATCGATTGGTTGGTTGCATTGATCAACACTTCCGCAATCTGGCTCATCACCATGGTTGGGCAGTGTAAGTGTGCAAGTGAATGTGGGTGATGTACTTTTAAGCTTTTGTTGAGGAAAAGCTCAACCATACGTTGTAATGATTGCTGTACACCTAAACCTTGTTTTGAAGGAGCAAAAGAGATTGCTTCACGCAAATCTTTAATGCTACCGCCAGTGTACATTTTATCATTTTGCAACCATGCTGAAACGGCAGTTACCGCCTCGCCCATTGCTGACTGATAGTCAGCAATAGATTGAGCATCATTGCAGAGTAACGCTTTACGATGTTCTGCAAAATCAACCATGAATTAGCCTCGTACTGCTTTTAATGCTTCAGCAACAGCTTTCTTGAAGCGAGCAACCGCCTCTACGCACTCTTCTTGATTGATAATCAACGGGCAAAGTAAACGGATGACTGTACCGTTACGGCCGCCTTTTTCAAGCAATAATTTATTGTTGAAACAAGCAGTCTGAATTGCAGCAGCCAATTGTGCATCAGCAGGTAATGAGCCCATATGATCCGCAGGTTTACGCTCGTCAACGATCTCAACACCGATCATCAAACCACGACCACGTACGTTACCAATACATGGGAATTCTTGAGCAAGTTTCTTGAACTCTGCTTGTAAGAAATCACCACGCTCTTGCGCATTTTGAGCAAGGTTTTGTTCTTTGATCACTTGAAGTGATGCTAAACCTGTACCCATCGCAAGTTGGTTACCACGGAAAGTACCCGTGTGACCCGCAGGCTGCCAAGCATCAAACTTACGTTTAATACCCAATACTGCAAGTGGTAAGCTACCACCTACCGCTTTAGACATCACTACAACATCAGGCTCGATTCCAGCATGTTCAAAGGCAAACATTTTACCTGAACGTGCAAAACCAGCTTGAACTTCGTCCAAGATTAAAACGATGTTGTGCTTTTCAGTCACTTCACGGATTTTTTGCAACCATTTTACTGGTGCAGTAACAACACCACCTTCACCTTGAATCGCTTCAAGGATCACAGCTGCAGGCTTGGTTACACCACTTTCAACATCTTCAATGAAGTTTTCAAAGAAGTAAGTTAAAGCGTCAACACCTGCTTCCCCACCTAAACCAAGTGGGCAACGATATTCATGTGGGTATGGCATAAATTGCACGCCTGGCATTAAGCCATTCACCGCATTCTTCGCTGACAGGTTACCTGTCATTGCAAGCGCGCCGTGCGTCATACCATGGTAGCCACCAGAGAAACTAATCACTGTGCTACGACCCGTATAAGTTTTCGCTAATTTAATCGCTGCTTCTGTACCATCTGCACCAGATGGACCACAGAATTGTAGGCAATATTCTTCTTGACCGCCTGGCAAATAAGCCAAAAGCGCTTCAGTAAACGCATCTTTTAAAGGAGTCGTTAAGTCTAAAGTATGCAATGGCAAACCGCTTGCCAATGTGTCTTGAATACTTTGAATCACCGCAGGATGATTATGGCCCAAAGCCAATGTTCCTGCCCCAGCTAAACAATCAAGGTACTCTGTACCTTCAACATCAGTAACCCAACAGCCTTGTGCTTTTGCTATCGCTAACGGTAATTTACGTGGATAACTACGAACATTCGATTCCATCTGACTTTGGCGAGTCAGATAATATTCGTTAGTTGCATTAGCGGCAGGATTTACGGAAGTAACGCTCATATCGAATTACCATCTCTGATATGGGTAAAAGAAATAAGTCTGGTGACTTGCGGTCGTTTGACTCGGTGCTTTTTAGAATCTAGTGCAGACACTTGTTTATATCTTTCAACTAGGAGCGAGATGATACCTAATTTTGAAATAAAATAAACACTTTTTGTGTCTTACATGCATCTAAATTATTGAAAAAATATTTCATTCCAATAACTATGATGGATTATCATCATACTATGTGACAAGCTAAAGAAAGTAAGCTTTTTTTAATCCCACCTTCGTTTTTAGATAAATGGTCAAATTAATAGACCTAATAAACTGATTTTAAATATTTTTTGTTTTATTTTCCTGTTGCAAAACACTGCTAATCTCTTACAAAGTCACCACAAAATATGCAGAAGTTCACCATCAGTTCTTTTTAATATCGAACTGGTAAAAATAAATTTTCGATATCAAATTCTAAGGACATTTTTATGCGTACTTTAGCACTTGCTACATTAATGATCGGGGCAGCATTGAGCCCAAGCCTTTTTGCTCACGAGACTGAGAACTTGAACTACAACATTGTGAATATCCAAGCGGATGCATCACGTCAGGTTGCCAATGATGAAATGCGTGCCGTGCTTTATGTCGAGAAAAGCAATAAACAACCTGCGGAACTCTCAAATCAAATCAACCAACTGATGAATCAAGCACAAGCGATTGCGCGTAAATATTCACAGGTCAAAGTCGAAACTGGTGCACAAAGTACCTACCCTGTTTATGACAATGACAGCAATAAGTTGAAAGAATGGCGTGCTCGCGCGGAAATCCAACTGGAAAGTAAAGACTTTAAAGCCGCAAGCCAGTTGATCAGCGAATTGCAACAGAGCTTCCAGACCCAATCGATTAACTTCACCGTGTCAGATGAACAGCGTAAAAAAGTTGAAAATGAGCTGATGATTGAAGCATCGAAGAACTTCCAGCAACGTGCACAAGCCATCACCCAAGCATGGAATAAAGACCAATACAACCTGGTGAGTTTAAACCTGAATACCAGCAACTACTTCCCGCAACCGATGATGCGCGGTGGCATGGCCAAGTTTGCCATGGCTGAAGCGGCACCTGCACAGGACATGGCAGCAGGTGAATCAAAAATTACGGTCAGTGCCAATGGTTCAATCCAATTTAAATAATAGTTCTGACAACAAAAAGCCGTGCTTAAGCACGGTTTTTTGTTGTTTGAAATAGCCAAAAATATCTTTAGCAAAAAAACAATTAACTTAACTCATTCCATAGTTATAAGTGATAATCGTTCTTATTTCATTCGATGCAATAACTGATTAATATTCGGGAAATTTACAGCATTTGCCTCCTGATATGAAAATTGCATCCTGCTCCGCTGCGTCTTTGATTAAAGTCCAACCCTCTTCTCTGAGTCTCGCCATTGCCATTTCATTGAGTGGCATATCTCATGTCGCTTTTGCTGATGAAGGACACCCCACTGAAACGCAGACACTTGCAACAATTTCAATTCAGGCACAAGGCAATTGGCTAGACAATGCCAATGCTGAAAAAGTACAACAACATGCAGGTGCACGTAGCATTATTGACCGCAAACGTTTGGATGAGATTGCCACCACCTCAATTCGTGATGCTTTAAAACAAATTCCTGGGGTACAAGTCCAAGACAGCAATGGTACGGGTGGCAGTGATGTTTCTTTAAATATTGGGGTACGGGGTCTTACCTCACGCCTATCCCCCCGCTCCACCGTACTCATGGATGGCGTTCCACTTTCTTTTGCCCCGTATGGCCAGCCACAATTATCATTAGCCCCAGTTTCTATGGGTAATATTGAGTCAGTCGATGTGGTGCGTGGGGCAGGTTCTGTTCGTTTTGGGCCACAAAACGTGGGTGGCATCATCAACTTTGCAACACGGTCAATCCCCAAAGAATTTTCAGGTTCAGTTGGCTTAACCACAGAATTTGCAACAGGTACGGACCAACTTAAGTACACACCGAATCTGTTTATTGGTGGCACACTCGACAATGGCTTGGGTATGGCTCTGCTTTATTCAGGCAGCAAAGGTGATGCTTATCGAGAAGCCAATAATAAAATTGATATTGATGATGTCATGTTAAAAACCGCCTACCAATGGACTGATCAGGACGCCATTGCAGTGAATATGCATCATTATGAAGGCCGTGGCGAAATGCCTGAAGGTTTGACGGCAGCACAATTTGCAGATAATCCTTATCAATCCAATCAAAGCCGCAACTATTTCGCAGGCCGTCGTTCTGATGTTTCTGTGAAATATAGTCATAAAGATGAACTGAATAATTTTGAAGTATTAGGCTATTACGTCGACTCTTTCCGAACCAGTGACTTAGAGTCCATTGCCAATAATGGCACCAGTCGTATTAGTAACTCTCCGCGTGATTATAAATATTTTGGGATTGAGCCACGTTATTCACGCGCCTATCGTTGGGCGGGTATGGATAATGAAGTGACTGTTGGCTATCGTTATTTACAGGAAGAAAGTTCTGAGTTTTCTGGTCGTACTGCCGCATATAATACGCTCACAGGAACACCCGGTGAACGTATCGCCAATACCACCAGTGATGGCGGTACCAAAGCGCACGCCATTTATATCGACAACCGTTTTGGCCTCGCGAATTGGGTGATTACACCTGGGGTTCGTTTTGAATCGATTGATACCCATAACGATTTTACTGCGTATCAAAATGGTGTCGCCACCAATACCGTTTATCCAAAAATCAAATCTGACGAGTTTTTACCAAGCTTATCGGTGCTGTATAAAGCCAATGAGAACTGGAATATTTTTGCCAATGCTGGTGTTTCATTTGGTCCACAGCAATACAACCAACTCGTTACGACTAAGTCTGTTGGTGGTGTGAATACTGCTGCAACGACGTTGGATGGATTACATCCTGAAAAATCTAAAAACTATGAAATTGGAACTAAATATTTAAGCAATGGTCTAAGCGCTGAATTAACAGTTTTCTATTTAGATTTTGATAAAGAATTGATGTTAGAACGTCCAGATAATATCGGTACAGGGATTTGGACCGATTTGGGTGCAACCAGTCATAAAGGCGTTGAAACAGGAATCAGCTATGATTTCGGTCAACTTGCTGATGCGCTAGAAGGTCTCAAAGTTTACGGGAATTACACCTTTACCAAAGCAACATCTGAAGCAGGTAAGTTTGAAGGCAAAGACCTCCCCTTTTACTCACGTCATGTAGGTAATCTAGGTCTGGCTTATCATGTAGATCAATGGTCTGTGAATGCGGACATGTTTGCGCAGTCCAAACAACATGCACCAGGTTCTGGGGATGTTTATCAGACTGAAGAAACAGCAGATGGCCGCACGGGTGACATTCCTGGATATTCAACCTTCGCTGTACGTACCGCCTATGACTTTAGCAATCAGCTCAAGGGCTTAAAGATCGCTGGTGGCGTAAAGAACGTGTTTGATAAGCAATACTATACCCGCTCTTCTGACTCCACAGGCGGTAAATATGTGGGCCAACCACGAACCTTTTTCTTGCAAACATCATATGATTTTTAAATATAAAACGCCGAACCTTTAAGTTCGGCGTTTTATCTCTTTCACAACGAATATCGCCGATAAGCCACAATCTAAATGAAATCAAAACCTCGATTCTGTGTACCCTGCAACATTTCACCTCTTAACAAAAAAAATTATATATTATGTGAAACTTTAATTAGTTTAGCTAAACAATAACTACAAATGAGAATTATAATCAATTAGAATAACAGCGCAAAATAACTCCTCTACCTCATTTCGTTCGGCAATCCACTTATGACATGCTCGATTTCTGCTCCTTTTGATTTCTCCAAATTTAAGCCTTCTGCCCTAAGCTGTGCAATCACAGCACTGATCAGCTGCGTTGCGACAACAACATTTGCAGATGATAGCCAAAGCAATACCACTCAAACGTTGGCAACCATTTCCATCCAAGCTGAAGGCAACTGGTTAGAGCAAGCCAATGCCAAAAAAGTGCTCAACCACCCCGGTGCTCGTACCGTGGTCAATCAACAAAGCTTAGAAGCTCGAGGTATTACCTCAGTGAAAGAAGCGTTGCGTACTGTTCCCGGTGTTCAAGTCTCTGAAAACTCAGGCACCTCTGGCAGCGATGCCTCTTTAAGTATTGGTGTTCGAGGCCTGACCTCAAGATTTTCACCCCGTTCGCAGCTGATGATCGATGGTGTCCCTTTAGCGGTAGCACCCTATGGACAGCCACAGCTTTCATTGGCCCCAACCACCTTGGGCAATATGGAGTCAATTGATGTGGTTCGTGGTGCTGGCTCCGTCCGCTTTGGGCCACAAAACGTCGGTGGCATTATCAACTTTAATACGCGCAGCATTCCAAAGAGTTTTGCAGCCAGTGTCGGTATGACCACGGAAGTGGCGGAAAATGGTAATTTAAAAGTCAACCCAAACCTGTTCGTTGGGACCACTTTAGACAATGGCCTCGGTCTGGCTTTGCTCTATTCTGGGGTGAATGGCGATGGTTATCGTGATCAAAATGATTATGCCAATATCAATGATCTACGTTTGAAAGCAAGCTATGCCCTAGATGATTATTCAAGTATTGAAGCGAATCTACATCGTTATGAAGCCAAGGTGGATATGCCTGGCGGTTTAACCCCTGCACAGTATGCGCAAAATCCATATCAGTCTTTGCGTAACCATGACTATATGGAAGGCAATCGTAATGACGTGTCCCTGAAATATAATTATAAAAAAGACAATAATGCCTTTGAAGTTCTGGCCTACCATCTGGATAGTTATCGTGATGCAGGTGTAGAGCGCAGCGGTTCTAGCGTATACCAGACCGCACCTCGCGATTATAAAGTGACCGCAATTGAACCACGTTATTCACATGCGTTTCAGTTGGGCGATGCGCTGAATGAAGTGTCTGTCGGTTATCGCTATTTAAAGGAAACGAGCAGTGAATCCGTTGATCGCGCCAATTATAACCGTGACACAGGCCCAAGTGATTTTTATGGCTGGACCAAAGCGGATGGCGACACCGAAGCGCATGCTGTCTATGTCGATAACCGTACCGATTTAGGCGCATGGTCCTTCACGCCTGAGATTCGTTTCGAGCGAATTAAAACCAATGAAAACATGTATAAGTTAAACCGTGATTATTCAGTTCTGAATGGCGTGAATGCTAGCAAATCCTATGATGCTGTACTGCCAAGCTTTGCGGTGATGTACAAAGCCAATGAGCAATGGAATATTTTTGCCAACTACGGTAAATCATTTGCTCCACTGCAATATAGTCAAATGGCCAATACCAATGCCAGAGGTGCTTATTTGACCATGGATGGCTTGAATCCTGAAAAAGCAGATAATTATGAAATCGGCACACATTATCTGGACGATTATTTATCGCTTGAATTTACCCTGTTCTATATTGATTTCGCCGATCAGCTCAAGCGTGATGATGCCACACAAACCTATTCAAATCTGGGGGCGACCAAGCATAAAGGTGCTGAACTCGGCTTTAAATATAATCTAGGCGCAATCAATGATGACCTAGCCAATGTCTCGATGTATGCCAATACCACCTATACCAAAGCAACCGCATCGGCCGGCCAAGACTCAGGCAATGAACTGGATTTCTATTCAAACTGGGTTGGTAATGCGGGTGTGGACTACAAACGTGATCAATGGACCTTCAACACCAATCTCTATGCACAGTCGCGTCAAACAGCCTCAGGAAATAACAATGATGGTACGGGTCGTTATGGCAATATTCCGGGTTACGGTATTGTTGGTGTTCGCGCCGCTTATGACTTTGCCGATACCTCCCTGTCAGGCTTAAAAGTTGGCTTAGGTGTGAAAAACCTATTCAATCATGACTATTACACCCGTTCCGCAGATCAGGTGGGTGGCATCTACGCAGGCCCTTCTCGTACCTACTATTTACAGACCTCGTTTGATTTCTAATACCCCAAAGCCGAATGTCCGCATTCGGCTTTTTATTGATTGATTTCAAAATAATGTGTCAATTCAATCATATTCGGCAGCTCATCAAATTCAGCAAGTTTTTGATGCGTTTCGGCCCAACTCACTTTAGAGTTCGCACAAAAATTTAGCTCAAGCTCTGGGCTAAAATCTTCCTGAACCAGTCCCAAAGGAATCCACATCACCTTTGGGTTGATCGTTAGCGCATTCGGTACAGGTGATCCACATTGCCGACAGAAACTACTATTAAAACCGGTATCTTTAATATAAGTCTGAATCAACTGCTCGCCTTGCTGCCATTGAAATGATTCCGTCTGCACAAAGGTGGAGGCATTCGATGCAGCTCCACTCTGCTTGCGGCATAGACTGCAATAACAACGATACATCATTTTGATTTTCGTCAGATGGAACTGAAAGCTGATCGCCCCACACAAACAAGCCCCTGTAAATTGTATCTTCTGATGATTTGCTCTCATCAATAATGATCCTGATTGTTGTTATTTGATTAAGCTTGGCTCAAATGTTGTAATGAATCCCAAGCCGCTTGTGCCAGTATTTCCCGATAAGCCGTTGGACTGGTCAATACTTTTTCAGACAACCAAGCACGGCAATAACTTTCACTGGCACCGATCACCAAAGACATCATCAACTCTGCTGGCACTGATTTTAATACACTGGCATCGGCATAGTTGGAAATATGCGCGATGATGAGTTGATTTCTGAGTTTATTTTTGTCATTTAAGACTTGTCGATATTCACCCTGTCGCACACTCAGATGAGCGAGCAAAAGAAATTGCGCGAACTTGGGCTGATCAGAAACCCAGTCGGTATAACTATAAATCAGTGCATAGAGCAATTCTTTGAGTGTTTTTGCTTGTTGTAAATACTGATCGCGTAACTGTGCCTGATCGTCCAATGCAGCAAACACCAGTGCTGCAATCACGCCTTCTTTGTTTTTAAAATGATGATAAATCGCACCGACACTGCTCTCTGACTTCGCTCGAATCATGTCAATACTGGTCGTTTCCAGACCATATTCAAGAAAACAGGACAAGGCATCCGATAAAATCTGGCGTTTTAATAAGGATCTACGTTGTGGATATAAACGTTCTAATAATTGCTGAGCTGCCTGCATGCTTTCATCAAAATGACCAATAATCGGAACTATTGTGTATGACTTGACCACAGCTTGTAAACAGAATTATATTCTGTAAAAGAATTTAATTCTGTCAAAGGAAGCTTCATCATGGCCTCAACGCTAGATCTATGGAACAAAGTCTCTGTCTTACCTGCAGGTAAATGGACATTCACCCGAATGTTGTGCCTTAAAGCGCCGTATTTCAGTAGTATTTCCCCGCTGTTTGAAGAACTTAAACCTAACGCCTGCAAAATTAGTATCAAGAAAAAACGGAGCGTGTTGAATCATATTGGTACGGTACATGCAATCGCGATGTGTAACATGGCAGAACTTGCGGGTGGAACCATGACTGAAGTGACGGTACCCACAACCCATCGCTGGATTCCCAAAGGCATGACGGTTGAATATTTAAAGAAGGCTGAAACTGATCTGATTGCGATTGCTAGCCCTGTTGATGAGCATTACGATTGGGACAAAGCAGGTGAATATCTGGTGAATGTTGATGTACTCGATCAACACAATGAAAAAGTATTCCATGCCACCATTACCATGTGGATTTCCAAAAAGAAGAAATAAAATAAAAAAGCCCTGAAGTATATGCATTCAGGGCTTTTCTAGGTGTTATCGCTTACTTTTTAAAAGGCAATGCATATTTAAAAATACGTCCAACCACTTCACCAAACTGCTTCACAAAGCTGGCGTTGTTATAATGCAGGCCATATTTCTCACACACCGCCTGTACTTTCGGTGCAACTTGACGATAGCGACGTGCAGGAATATCTGGGAATAAATGATGCTCAATTTGATGACTCAAATGTCCCGTTAGAATATGAAAAGCTTCTGAACCAGTCAGATTGGATGAACCACGGATCTGACGCATATACCAATGACCACGGCTTTCATCTTGCAATACGGCTTTCGGGAATACTTCAACATCTTTAGTAAAGTGACCACAGAATATAATACTGAATGTCCAGACATTGCGAATCCCGTTCGCCACTAAATTGCCTGTAAATACTGGAATCGCCGCAGGTCCCGCAATCAATGGAAAGAACACATAATCCTTAAACATTTGCTTGAGGATTTTCTTTTGCGCAGGCTGCCATTCGCGTTTGAATTGTGCCATGGTTTTACGCTTATACAGCACCTTACCCAATTCAAGATTTTGAACTGCGACCCCCCATTGGAATAACAGGCTAAATGGCACGATATAGATCGGCTGAATTAAAGTGAACTTCGACCAGCGCTGTTCAGGGAACAAACGGAATACACCATAACCGACATCATCATCCATGCCCTTTACATTGGTATAGGTATGATGCTTATAGTTATGGGTTTGACGCCAGTTGTCTGAAGTCCCCACCGTATCCCATTCATAGGTTTGACCATTAAACTTCGGATCATTCATCCAGTCATACTGACCGTGCATGACATTGTGGCCCAACTCCATATTTTCCATGATTTTGGCGAAACCGAGTAAGCCTGTCCCGAGTAACCATGCTGGAGGAAACCAGCCTAGAAATAAACAAGCACGTCCAGCCAGACTGCTATATCGAATGGTGGAATAGACACGGCGAATATATTTAGCATCTTTCTCGCCTAAATCATCTAATACTTCTTGTTTGATTTGATCGAGTTCACGAGCAAAAGCATCTAATTCTGCAGCAGTTAAATCACGATTTTTGGGATTTTTAAAAAATTCCATCTTAACAGGCATGTTCATAATCAATTACTCTCTTATAGATCAATCACAAGATCAGACTGGGCTGAATTGACACAAATTTTTAATAGCTGTGTTGGTTCATTATTGGCAGCACCATTCAATAAATTTTTGGTTGCGCCTTGTGCTTTATTACAGGCACATTTATTACAAATCCCCATACGGCAACCATGATTTGGCTTGATGCCTTGATGTTCTAAGCTAGACAGAATCGATTGGCCTTTAGGAATGGCGATGGTCTTATTCGATTGGGTCAACGTGACATTCACAAAGCCCGTGTCCGTCGCATCCACATCAAATTGACTCAAGCTAAAAGCTTCTGTTTGTAAGGCTGCAGCATCTTGGAATAAACGTTCTGCTGTTGCCGCAAAACCCGATGGTCCACAGGCATAGACTGTGGTTTCAGCTAAATCACGAATTTGATCAACATGACTTTGATTCAAACGTTGATCTTGTTCTTGGGTATAAAAAATTTGGGCACTAAAATTTGAAAAATTTTCAGATACTTCTTTCAGATATTCTGCATAAGCTGCATCAGCATGGGTTTTGACCCAATACATCAATTGGACGGATGTTGTATTCAATTGTTTTGACTGACATAACGCTTCAATCAAACTCAGCATCGGGGTGATACCACTCCCCGCTGCCAGCAATACTAAATGTGGTGTTGCAACGGTCTGCTGCATCTCACCATAAGGCTGTCCCAAACGTAAGATATCCCCAGTTTGGCTGCCCTCAACCAACCAAGAACTGACTAGACCTTGATCCACTTTTTTTACGGTTAAACAGAGATGATCGGCATCCACCTGCATCAAGCTATAGGTACGCTCATAGTGACGACCTGCGATATCAACTGTTACAGGATGATGCTGCCCAGCAACACCACGAGCAACATGTCGGTTGCATTGCAGAATAAGACTGACGGTGTCTTTTGCCACGATTTGTTTTTTTACGATTTTGGCTAGAGACTGATTAATGGACCACAATGGATTGATTTTCTGTAACCAAAAATTGGCGTCATGGCTGTTCATCACACTGTGAGCCAACGAATTAAATAGAGAATTTCTCTTTTCAATTGCTTGCATGAGCAGGTTTACTCTGGTTGTTTGCTAATTATTATACATATGTATATATATTTGTATATACACTCGTATAAGAATTTACATTTCACAAGTCCACAGACAATCGCTATAATCCCGAGTAGCTTACTTATATATTGAAAACAATGGTTCATTCTTCTTTTTTACCGCTCGGTCATGACAACTTAAACGAACAAGATGTCATTCCTATGAAATCTCCTGTGCGCTCAGTAGGTAGAAAAGCAACCATTACCAAAGAAGAGTTGTTTCAAGCCACGCTCAACTTGATTGGCCCGCAAAAAAGTATCGCCTCGCTCAGCTTACGTGAAATTGCACGTGAGGCAGGTATTGCACCAAATAGTTTCTATCGTCATTTCAAAGATATTGATGAACTGGCAATTGCCTTGATTGATCAATCGGGTTTGGTACTGCGCCGCATTATTCGTGAAGCGCGTTTACAGGCTTCAAAGCAGCAAAGCATTATCCGCAGTTCGGTTGAAGTGTTTATTCAACAATTGAATACCGATGAAGGTAACCTGAGTTTGTTATTACGCGAAGGTTATACCGGATCGACCTCATATAAAGCAGCGGTTGACCGTCAACTGAATTTCTTTCAGCAAGAGCTCCAAGAAGACCTGATTCGTTTAGAGCGTTTAAATAACAGTAAGCTCAGTCATGCTGATCTTGCAGCCAAAGCCATCACCCAATTGGTGTTCAATATGGGCGCAAAAGTGCTGGATTTGCCTGCGGAACAACGTACTGAAGTGGCAGAACAAACCATGGTCATGATTCGTATGATTTTAGAAGGTGCGCGCCATATCAATGAAATGGAAATTGATTAATTGTTCGCAGCGCAATAGGATAGATGTCATCAAAATCATATGTTTGTTCTTTAACATAACAACAACTTAAACTAGGCATCTAGATCATGAATCTACTCAGTGACCGTCAAAGCATCATCGCCAGCTTTATCCTGATGGCTTTGTTTTTAATGATGGTCATTCCCCTGCATTTACTTCCGAGTTTTTTTGCAGGTTTTCTGGTCTTTGAAATTATTAACAGTTTAAGTTCAATTGTTGAAAAACATATTGATGGTCAACGTGCACGCATCTTTATCAGTATTATTCTGGGTATTCTAACCACGTTCCTGATTGGCTTTTTTATTACCAGTCTGATCAGCTTTGTGATCTATGATTTAAAAGGGACTGGACTAAATTCTTTTAACTTTAAGATCGATCAAACACTGATTAAATTCCAAGAGGAAATGAGTCATTACCTGCCGGGTTATTTGCCGCATAGCGTAGCGGATATCAAAAACCAGATTCTGTCTTTTATCAAAAATAATATTTCAATCGTCAAAAATACGGGAACTGATATTCTGCATAATCTGGCGACAATGGTGATTGGTCTGATTGTCGGGATTTTGGTGTCGATCCAGAATTTTAAACAGCATGCGCCACAACCTGCATTTAAAGCGGCTGTGCTGCATCGTATTCAAAAA
Source organism: Acinetobacter sp. Ac_3412 (assembly GCF_013072675.1). Classification (NCBI taxonomy): domain Bacteria; kingdom Pseudomonadati; phylum Pseudomonadota; class Gammaproteobacteria; order Moraxellales; family Moraxellaceae; genus Acinetobacter; species Acinetobacter sp. Ac_3412. The sequence goes on from NZ_LXUJ01000008.1 coordinate 59,271, forward strand.
CTTTCCGTTTCGTTTAAAAATGTGGTCTTTGCTCAAGTGAAAATTTCGCTGATCAATACCGTATTGTTTATGATCTTTGTCTTTATCGTTCTGCCGATCTTCAATATCCATTTACCTTTTGCCAAGACCCTGACCATTCTGACCTTTATTTTTGGTCTACTGCCGATCATTGGCAATTTGATTTCAAATACCTTGATCATTATGGCCGGCTTGACCATATCCCTGTCTGTGGCAGCCATTGCATTGGCCTATCTCGTGATCATTCATAAGCTGGAATATTTCGTCAATGCCAAAATCATTGGTACCAAAATCAATGCCAGTGCATGGGAAGTGTTATTGGCGATGCTCATTTTCGAGTCGATTTTTGGACTCAGCGGTCTGATTGTTGCGCCGATTTTCTATGCTTATATCAAACTGGAATGTAAAGATGCAGGGCTGATTTAAGCCATTTTTTAACAATTCTAAAAGAGGTCTAACAGATGGAAGCATCATTCCATCTGAATCAAAACCAATAAAATCAAAAATAAAATTGATGATAAGCAAACTTACAAAAGCCTAGAAAACGAAAACACTCAAGTCTCGATTCAAGCGATAAGCTAGCCATGAAATGAATGGTTTTTATTCACGATGTTTCATCACATTATAATTGAATGAGGTAACTATGAATTCTTCAACAGCGAAAGCTTTAAAAGTATATACACGTAATAATTTAGATGACTCAATTAAAGAGTCCACGGTAAAAATCTTAAATCAAATCCTTGCCAACCTGATTGATCTGTCCTTATTAACCAAACAAGCGCATTGGAACATGCGGGGTAGCAACTTTATTGCAGTACATGAAATGTTAGATACCTTCCGCACTTCGCTAATCACTCATTTAGACAATGTTGCAGAGCGTGCTGTACAGATCGGTGGAACCGCATTAGGAACAACACAAACAGTTGCAGACACATCACACCTCAAGCCATACCCTGTTGCCATTCACGCAGTACAAGACCACTTAAAAGAACTGGCAGATCGTTATGGTGTGGTTGCCAACCATCTGCGCGATACCATTGATGAAATTCAAGATCCGATTTCCGAAGATATTATCCATGCAGCGTTAGAAGATCTGGATCAATATTTATGGTTCTTGGAAGCCAATATTGATCACTAAATCAATAGACAAAAAAAGAGGACCTTCATTGTCCTCTTTTTTATTGCCGTTTCAATTAAGGCTTAACCACAACCAAAACTTGAATTGCTTCTGGTGTCACAGATAGACCATCCAATAGACCTAAGCCCTCTTTCTGGAATTTCTGTAGGCGCTCGATTTCATCTTGACGAATACTTGGATTGAATTGCTTGAGATAACTTAAACGGTCAATTTCATACTGCCATTTACCACTGTAATGCTCTTTGGCTTGCTGCATTAATTCAGGCAATGATCCCTTGGCAATCTCTAAAGCTTGCGCATAACGTGACTCAATCACTTCACGGCGTGCTTTCACCACTTGACGACAGCTATTGCCATCTAGGTGATGCAGATATGGACGTAAAATGCTTGGGTCAATCTTGGCAGACAAGTCCTGACCATTTTCACTGAGCAATACACGAATCAATTGTTTCGGCAAACTTGATGGCAAATTCAATGCCTTCGGTGCAACCACATCAACCTTAAACCACACTTCCAACAAGACTGAACCTTGTTTTAGTGCATTCGATTTCAATAGGGCCACATTGGTACTACCGAATGATTGTGTGCGGATCATTTCCATCACACTTTCAATAAATGGATGTTCCAAGGTCAAATATTGTGCATCTTCACGGATTTGTGCCTGATCACGATAGAAGGTCGCAGTCATGCCTTCTTCGTCCAAGGTAATTCCTTGAACTTGCATTTGATCAGTCGGCTTAATGATCACCGTACCGTTACTTTGCTCATCAAAATCGATATTGGTTGATGACATGAAACGCTTCACGAACATTGGCAAAGTGGTGTTGTCATCATAATCTTCAAGTGCTTGTACAATGCCCTGCGCAACCACTGGACGGCAAGAGTTATACTCGAGCAAACGGTCACGACCTGCTTGTAATTCAGCTTCCAAGGCTTGACGCTGTACATTGACTTCTTCAAGCAAATCTTCAAAAGTCTGGCCTTGGTCTGCCAATAAGCAATCTTTTAATTCAACAATAAAGTTCTCTTGCAGCGTTTGCGCTGTTGGAGAAATACTGCTGAAAATATTGAGTGCTTCGTTGTACCAACGGAACATACGTTCTTGTGCTGTACCCATCAAATATGGCACATGGATCTGAATACGGTTTTCTTGACCGATACGATCCAAACGACCAATACGCTGCTCAAGTACGTCAGGGTTTGCGGGTAAATCAAATAAAACTAAATCACTGGCAAACTGGAAGTTACGCCCTTCCGAACCAATTTCCGAACAAAGTAAAATCTGAGCACCATAACTGTCTTCTGCAAAATATGCCGCAGCTTGGTCACGCTCTAATAGACTCATGCCCTCATGGAACATGGCAGTACGAATACCGGCATGTAAACGTAGAACATTTTCCAATGCTTCTACCACTGGCCCGCTACGCGCGATCAATAACACTTTTTTGTGCTTTAATTCTTTACGCAGCACTTCCATCAACCAAGGCACACGCGGATCATTTTCCATCCATGCGCCATCCAATTGACCTTCTTCAGGCCACATTTGCTCACGCATTTTGCCATCAAATGACCAGTCTTCTGGTGCTGGTAAAGGTGCTGGCTGGCAATCACGACCTGGGAAGCCTTGAATCGCTTCACGGGTGTTACGGAACAGGATACGACCTGTGCCGTGACGGTCTAATAATTCATGAATCGCACGCATACGCTGTTCAGGCTGATCATCAATACGATGACCCAATAAACCGTCCAGTGCAGCAAGATGCTCTTCTGTTAATGCTTGGTCAGACATCAACACTTCTGCAATTTTTGCAGTATGTTGATATTGTTCTTCTTCATCAAGAAAACGATCTAGACTGCTGAAACGTTGCGGATCGAGTAAACGAAGACGGGCAAAATGGCTTTCAACGCCTAATTGCTCGGGTGTTGCTGTGAGCAGTAACACACCTGCTGTTTGTTCAGCCAACTCTTCAACAAGATCATAACGATCATTGCCACCCTCTTCTTCACTCCACATCAAATGATGGGCTTCATCGACCACCAATAGATCAAAACCTGCTTCCATAGCCTGCTCACGCAAGTCATCGTGGTCAACCATCAGGTCGACGCTGGCAATAATGCATTGCTCAGTCAAGAATGGATTCAGATCAGGATCATGTTCTTTAATCGAAGCAGTACGAGTTAAGTCGAACAGAGAGAATTGCAAATTGAAACGGCGGCGCATTTCAATCATCCACTGATATTGCAATGAATCAGGGACTAAAATCAGGATGCGTTCTGAACGGCCTGTTTTAAGTTGTTGATGAATGATTAAACCTGCTTCAATGGTTTTGCCCAAGCCAACTTCATCGGCCAATAAAACACGCGGAGCAAAACGCTTACCCACTTCATGTGCAATATAAAGCTGGTGTGGAATCAAGCCTACACGCGCACCAAGAAAACCACGTAAAGGGCTAGTGTGCATTTGCGCTTGCAACAACATCGCTTCAATACGTAGGTCATACCATTCTTTATAATCAACTTGGCTGGCTAACAGACGCTCTAAAGGTTTTGACAGCTGGATTTGCGCACCGATACGGGTTTCATTCAGTGACTTACGTTCTTGTTCGCCATTTTCAAGGCTACGAACCACATCATAACGCAGTACGCCATGACGATCTTCAATCGACTCAACAGTCCACTTGATGCCTTCTTGGTCTTGTACTTCATCATTAACATTAAAGATGATGCGAGATAAAGGCGCATTGTTACGTGCATAGACACGAGTTTCATCACTTTTAGGGAATAAAATGCTGATAGAACGTTCATCTACATCAATAAGAACCCCTAAACCGAGTTCAGTTTCAGTATCTGATAACCAACGTTGACCAATAGCAAACTGCTGCAATTTTTCCACCTTTATCTCAAGTTAGCCTACATATTTTATGCCCTGACCCAAATAAAAGTTAAGGCATTTTATGTAGTTTTCAACGATGTATTTTGACACAAAGCGCAATCAAATAGCGTGCATCACATCGTGTTTCATAAAAAAGTTTTTAGACTAAAACGGTACAGTACAATCAAAGCTGAGTTGTGCACCTGTTTTAGGATGCGCAAAGCTCAATTGCGTTGCATGTAAACACAAACGCGGATAAAGCTGTTGCTGTTCTGGCGTGGCATATAAGGTATCGCCTAGAATCGGATGACCTAAATATTGCATATGCACACGAAGCTGATGTGAACGCCCTGTAATCGGAATCAGTTTAACTCGAGTTACAGCTTGTCCTTGAATTTCTAGATGTTCGATCGCTTGCCATTCGGTTAATGCCGGCTTGTGATAGGAAGCATCCACAATATGCAATGGAGGACGGCTTGGATCATAAATCACAGGAATATCGACTGTGCCCTGACCCTGTAAATGTCCAGCTACCAAAGCTTGATAAATTTTTGAGGTTTGACGATCTTGAAATTGGCGTGAAATATTGCTTTGCCCAAATTTGGATAAACCAAACACCAAGATACCAGAAGTATCGCGATCTAAACGATGAATCAGTAAAGTTTTTGGTTCTAATTCTAATAAACGATTGATTAAACAATCTTGTAAATCAGGTGTTTTCCCCGGCACAGTGAGTAAGCCTGCAGGTTTATGGATGACCATAAAATCTTCATCACGATGAATCAAATGTTCACTTAGAAAATCATTCAAGGTAGCCTTCCAACGACTGGATGAAAACAAGCGGGCAATCATAAAAAGCTTGGCGCTGAATTACAATGCATGACACGTATTTTTACTATTTTTTTTCGTGTTTCTCTCGATATTTCATCCAGAATCGAAGTTAAATGATGATTTAGGTCTGTTGCTCTAGAAATTGTTGAATCGCATGTTGAGCAATTTCTGCATCTTGAAAAGATTGTACACCCGAAACACCCACAGCTCCAACAACCTGCCTTTGATAAACAATCGGCTCACCACCTTCTAACATGCCTTTTGCTGCATTGATCGTTAAAAAGCCGATCTTACCATCACGGATCATATCTTCCGATGCCTTGGTGGTTCTTCGGCTGACCGCAGCAGATTGTGCTTTTTCTTGGCAAATCTGTGTCGATAGTACCGATGCGCCATCCATACGCTTCATCATTAATAAAGTTCCTCCGTCATCGACAACTGCAATGCTGACATTAAAGCTGTGCGCTGTTGCATATTGCAATGCTGCGTCAACTAAAATTTCCACATCAGCGGACGTTAAATAATGTTTAGTTTTCATGTTTTACTCCATTCCTATGGGTTTCTTATAAAAAGCTTTTAGATATGATACAGCTGCAATCCACAGCTTACGCAAGCCCAAAGCACAGCCTAAGACCAACGCAAATATAGTTTACTATTCAAGCATTATTTCACCTTGCGGTACAGTAAAGATTGTTTATCTTTGCGCTTCGTCGCTGAGGTTGATCATACGAACAGTTGGGAACTTGGTAAGATTCCGTTACGATCATCTATTATTTTTAAACCAGTTAAGCTCTCTATTTAGCTCAAGTAAAATGCGCCGATAAAAAAAGCCCGAACAAATCGGGCTTCTGTATGCATCACAGCGTTATTTCATTTCTGCAAATGTTTCTTTGGCTGCCTGAATGGTCTCTGCAATATCTTGATCTGAATGCATAGACGAGATAAATCCGGCTTCAAATGCAGATGGAGCAAGATAGACACCACGCTTTAACATGCCATGGAAGAATTTCTTAAATGCTTCAACGTCACAAGCCAACATTGAATCAAAGCTGGTAATGTCCTCTTGATCGGTGAAATACAAGCCGAACATGCCACCCACTTGCTGGGTTTTAAATGGAATACCCGCTTCATCTGCCGCAGCCTGCAAACCCTCAAGCAATTTTGCGAGCTGTGCAGCTAGCTTGTCATAAAACTCTGGTTCACGAAGATGCTTGAACATCGCAATACCTGCACGCATTGCCAATGGATTCCCTGACAATGTACCTGCTTGATAAACACCACCTAAAGGTGCGATGCATTCCATGATTTCACGTTTACCACCAAAAGCACCAACCGGTAAGCCCGCACCAATGATTTTACCCAACGTGGTCAAATCAGGTTTAACCTTATAGACCGATTGTGCACCGCCTAAAGCAACACGGAAACCTGTCATTACTTCATCAATGATAAAGACAGATTTGTATTCATCACAGACATCACGAATTGCTTGCAAGAAACCATCGATTGGCGTCACTAAATTCATGTTGCCTGCAACAGGTTCAATGATTACCCCAGCAATCTCATGACCGAACTTGGTAAAGCACTCTTTCAACGCTTCGATATTGTTATACGGGAGCGTTAATGTATGTTTAGCAAAATCAGCTGGTACACCTTTTGAAGTTGGCTCACCTTCACCAAGCGTCAATAAGCCTGAACCTGCTTTGACCAATAATGAATCGGAATGACCGTGATAGCAGCCTTCAAATTTCACAATCTTGTCACGGCCAGTATAACCACGTGCCAAACGAATCGCGGTCATGGTGGCTTCAGTACCTGAGCTGGTCATACGTACCAATTCAATTGAAGGCATGATCTCGCAAATGGTGTCTGCCAAAGTGGTTTCATGTACCGTTGGTGCGCCAAAACTTAGGCCATCTTCTGCCGCAGTTTGTACTGCTTGAATAATATCAGGATGTGCATGACCTAAAATCATTGGTCCCCATGAACCGACATAGTCCACATAACGCTTGCCATCGACATCCCACAAGTACGCCCCTTTTGCCTTTTCGATAAAGACTGGCGTACCACCAACACCGTTAAATGCACGTACAGGTGAATTTACGCCACCTGGAATATGTTTATTTGCTTGTTTAAATAGCTGTTCTTGCTTTGGAGATAAGCTCATAAAAGACTCAACCTAGAATCGAGGACGAGGAACGTTGTGGTTCCGAGAAACAATAAAAGTTCCGCGAAGCGGATACATATAATTAGTCAAATAACGTTGCCCATGCATTTACACGAGCAGGAATTTCGGCTGTTGATCGTCCTAATATATCACTAATTACGGCACAAAGGCTTGCCCCAGCCTCAATCACCACTTGAGAATTTTCAACCGTCAGACCACCAATGGCACAAATCGGCACGGCAAATTTTTGTTTCGCTTGCTTAATCACTTCGATGCCGACATTACCTGCTTCAGGTTTGGTTGAGGTCGCATAAACCGCACCAAAGGCCACATAAGTTGCACCATCAGCAATCGCCTTTTCCGCCAACTCTAATGAGTTTAAGCAAGTTCGACCAATAATTACACCTTGTGGTAAACGTGCGGCCGCATCACTAATTTCACCATCGGATTGTCCAAGATGCACACCTAAACCAAATTGTTCAGCCAAAGCTAAATCATCATTAATCACAAACGGGACTTGATGCTTTTCACAAAGTGCTTTGATCTGCTCGACTTCACTTGGCTGATCTGCTTTTTCGACTTTCTTACGACGGTATTGCAGAATCGCAACCTGTCCTGTTGCTAAAGCCACATCTAGTTTTTCTAATAATAATTGGATTGGATCATCGTTGGTAATGAGGTATAGACCGCGCATGAACGTTTCACTATTCACTATAATTACATTAGCTTCAGGGTATATTTTCTTGGTTAAAAATTAAAGAGAGTAAGTGTGTAAGTTCTTATTAATTAACCTATCTACTCTCTGCCTCACAAATAAATGGCGTATGCCGCCATGAACGATCTTCGATTGATTGCCCATCAAATTTATGCTTTCTAAATGGCGTATGCCGCCATGAACTAATGCCAATTTAATTTTCTCTCTGACATTAATTTCTAAATGGCGTATGCCGCCATGAACTCTGTCCTAGATCTGATTGAGTCAAATCCGAATTTCTAAATGGCGTATGCCGCCATGAACTATAGGTGAATATACATTCCCATACTTTGATTTTTCTAAATGGCGTATGCCGCCATGAACGCTCTTATCGCGTTTTATGTGTTTGCTATCACTTTCTAAATGGCGTATGCCGCCATGAACAAATTGGAAATGTTAAGGCTCGGTGCTGCGCCTTTCTAAATGGCGTATGCCGCCATGAACTTTACTGCGAAGAGGGCCTTATTGGTGGCGAATTTCTAAATGGCGTATGCCGCCATGAACTATAAAATTATAGTAGAAATATAAGTTACAACAAGTAGTTAATATAGATTTAGGCATTTTACCCAATCAAAAAACCACTTACTGTAACTCATTGATTTTATTAAGCTGTTAAAGAGTCAAAAAATATTGGGTTAAAACTCTGGTACGGTTGAGAAACGACTTAACCCATAAGTTCCAAATGTTCCATCTTTTGCCTCATCAGCAACAGATTTACCAATATATAAGCGATACGGTCGATCTATATTTTCCTCTCGTTTTGCACTTAGGCTTTTCAAACTCACATAAGGCTCAACTACAGGCTGATCAATATATTGCTTAAAGTGCTGTCTCGCTTGATCTAAAGAAATATTATGGCGCTGAGCTTGATGAACAATACGTTGCTCCAAACTCATTTTTGGATTAACTCGAAAATAATGAGCGTAACCCATAATTTTAGCTTGAGGTACTTCACGTGGTTGAGTGAAATGGACATAGTCCACAAACCGTTCCAACCACATCCCCAGATTAAGTTGCTGTAACTCGGCTTCTGTATTGGCAAAAATGCGAATTTTCTTACCCAAAAAACCAATATTCTTTTGCTGGTTAATACGATATTGAGGGAAAGAGACACCTAAGCGGCTCTGATCTTGATTATCACTATGCTCAGCAAAAGCAATATGAAGTTGGGTATACACTTTTGACCAAATGAAATAAGGTGAAATTTCATCCTGATCAATTAAAGTGATTTCTTGATAATATTGCATTATTAATCCTTCGCACTTTGACCAAACACCCCACCACGCACTAAAACAGCCATAACATAGTGTTCTTGTTCTAGATTTTCTAATGACTCACCTAAAGCATACTTATCAAATAAGGTAAAAAAGTCTTTTTTCTCTTTAGGAGTACGATAAGCTTTTCCAAGATTTGTGACCGCACCATAAGGTTCAATCGCGATTGCTGTTTTTTTGTCATCAAACTCAGGATACCAAGTATCAATTGTACGTAACGCATTGCCAATTTTTTGAGAGTGCATTGCAGCAACATCATTGACTTGATAAAGTATTTTACTCTTATCCCCCTTACCTTTATCCAAAACTAGTTCTTCACTTGGATAAACTTCTTGCGCTTTACCCACCAAGGCATAAGCATCAACTTTAATCAATAAATATGCTGTTTCACCTTTTAGAGCCTGAGCGATTTGATCAGCTAATTTTTTCAACTTTTCATCTACATGGTCAAAATCATGCAGTGGATATTCCAAAGCATTAAATGTTATAGCAGGTTGATCATTTATTGTTACCACAACCTCTACTTTTTCTGCACCGACACGGTTACGCCATAAAAAACGAGCATTAGCAATATTGAGCGCATAACGTTTCGCAAGCTCTGTAAAGCCATATTTGTTAATATAACTTTTGGCCACAGCTTGATAAGAGTTTAAAAAAGCTTCATTGTTACAAGCAGATGGATTTTCAACACCACCTAATACTTTCAAAGTAAAACCAACTTTTAAAGTATCTTGATGCTCACCTAAAGCACAGGCATCTACTGTTTGTGGATTGGCATTAGTAATATCCATATCCAATTTAAGCATATCTTTATCAGTTTTATTTTTCAGACGATGTGATACTGTTCCTCGGACTGATTTAGGAATGAGTTTTAAAGCTGTTTGTTCATTGCGATTATCCCAAGTCGTTCCATAAAAATATCCATCAGATGGAACAAGTTTCTTTTCAAATGCGAGTACACTTGCGACTGCTTTTTCATTTTTAGCCATGAGTCTTTCCTTTTTCAATATCAAATTAATTTGTTGTAGCGTTTTGGCAGAGATATAAATTGTTTTCTGAATCAAAATGGTATTGCCATAACATTTGATCAAGATGTTCTATGCGATACGGCATCAAAAATTCACCTAAAGTTAAAACACTTTCGGCAAACCGATGTGGTGTATTGGCATCCCTTTGATTTTTTGCGAATCCCAACTCAGAAATTCCTTGAAAGCCAACAGCGACAGGTACAAGCCAACCTTGAGCTTTACGCTTTGAGGTCCATGTCACTTTGTTATCTTCATCTACATTAGAACTATGCGTTACGTGTAAATATTCTAAAACCGCATCTAAAGCATCTTTACCTTGATTCATACTGTCTATTACGAGATCACGGCGCTCGATCAGTACATGTCCAAGCATGAGTTTATTGAGGATTGGTTTTAATTCCCTGTCATGATCTTCATCATCATCAAAATCCAGTATTTGGCAATTCTTCACCGTAAGAACATCTCCACTAGCAAATTTCATACTACAAATTAGCTCAGAAGCAAGTTCTAACAATTGCTCTCTTTTTTTGTTATTCAGACCTTCAATTTCAACTAAAAGTGAAACTTCCAAATGGCAACGGGCTTCCTCAATAAAAGCGGGGCGACTTCCATCCTTATCCAATGGATTTGCTGTACCTATAATTGAATGGACAAAATCGCCCTGTCCTTTATAGGTTTGCAAATTAAACTCATGACAACTTACCGCAACTTTAGTTAAAGCCACATCACATGCTTTAGCTTGTAATTTACGTTGCAAAGCGTGGACTGCGCCAAGCCAAGCTGTCATTGCTGGAAATCCAATGGTATATGGGCTACTCATGGCATTGGCATTGTGAAGTTTTAAATGAGAAATCAATAAAAAATGACGCATTAGAAAAACTCCTTTGCTTGTTGTAATGAGCTTTCTACACGCTGTTTAACTTCAACCAACTCAACTGTTCCCAGCATATAAGCATCACTAATTACTTTTTCATAACTTCGTAATATCCAACGCGCTATTTCACGGCTTAATTCGTCACGCCAGTCACTATTTTCTTCTCGCTCGACTTGATAAGTTTTATCTAGCCAAATTCGCTGCATTTTCGGTAAGTTTGCGTAATAATCTTGATTTGTCCACCCTTCAATTGCATATTGTCTAGTCTTTAATGCCTGTAGTAACACTTGATCAATCACAAATTGAATAATATTTTTTATCGCATTTCTAATATCTATATTATTTAGATCAAGCTGCATAAATCTATGTAATTGAATAAAGCTGTCTTGATAATTTCTTCGATATAAACACTGCATAAAAAAATCAGTTTTAGGAAGTCGAATCGTTCTTTTTTCTAATACTGGTGGGCAACTCGACAGTAAATAAGCTCGTCCCGCATTTTGGCTATTTAAAACACTGACATTCTGTGGTTGAGTTCCACCATACGCTGTTATTGTTAGATCAAATATATCCGCATAACCTATTTCATCATGTTCATTTTTCTTACGCGATTCTTTAGATTTTTTGGTTTCTTCCGAAAAACGCATAGCATCAATTGCTTGTTTGAGCCGAGTAATTAAACCAGATGGTGTTAAAATGGATAATAAATGATATTCAGATTGATTAATTGGGAAATAGACCTGTTTTACTAGATGGTCTGTTTTTACTGAATGATCTACAGCTTTAATTTTTAAAAACTCTGAACTCAATGCTTCAAAATTTAAATCTGCATGCGTAATTAAAGCCCGTAATTCTTGATGGTCTTGTTCGAAGCCATCCAAAACCGTCATTTTTTCAGTAAGCGGTAAAGATAAGAACTTAAATACATCCATTGCAGCAGCATTACCAAATACATCCAATGAGTATTCCACATTACCAGTACGTAAGTAGCCATCATTACAATGTTTCGCCTTAGCAATAAGGCTTGAAGTCTTGGCACTTGGATGACTAAACTTACTTGGGTGACTCACCATTGCAAGTTGGGTTACACGCTTTGCTGCATCAGGCAACCACTCATTTAAACTAAATTTATCATTTGCCTGATGTTGCAAAGTTGAAGTTTCAACATCACTTTCTGCTTTTTTTAAACGATCTTTTAGCCAAAGTTCTTTACGTTCATTTAAAAATGCATGAATACTTTCTGCCATATCCTTTCCATCTTATTATTTATTTGAAACTACCAAGCCAAACTGTTCTGAATACATCAATCGTTTATTCTCATCGCACTCTGGCAACATAATCTCACCATAACGTTCCGATAGTCTTTCAATCTTTGCATCGACATCTTCTTCATTCTCACTAAAATGATCAAGTGTCAAGCGACACAAAATGTCGTAATAATTCCTATTCAACCATAATCTTTTTTGTTCCAAATTATTTAGTTGCAAATAATGAATATTATAAAAACCGCTCCGATCAATATAATGACCAAAATCATTTTTTTCACAGAGTAGCAATTTATGATCGCTGTAAACAACAAAAATCTTAATATTCGGAGAACTTTGCCTAAATTGTATAAATTTTTGAGGTAAAGCTGTTAAAAACCATTTTTGGGTTAACCATGAATTTAATGGTTTTGCTCCAACTTTATTGTATGAGGTTAATACATCAGCCGTTACTGCATGCTCAAGATCTGCCAGTCTTTTTCTTGCTTGTAATGGTCGATTCGTTTTTATTCTTGGTATGGCATTAATATTAAAAATCACATCTGAAATATCAAGTAACTCTTTTAAATCTTTAGTGTGTAATTGGAATTTATCATTATTAAGTTCAAAACCAGGCTTTTCGAAAGCAACCTTAGCTTTTCTTAATCCTTTTAAATTATATTGCATTAAAGCAATATTTGGCTTTTCGATATTCTGCGCCAATTTTCTGTGACGTAACACTCGCCCTGCCAATTGAATAATCGAACGATAAGATGATGGCTCTACAATGGCCCAATCAAAATCATGGTCTCGCCCAACCTCCTCCACTGGGGTTGCAACCAAAATAAAAATCACATGTTCTTCTTCAATTGAATCTAGATGCTGACGAATCACATCATTTGAGAATGCCGCCGCCTGTTCTCCCGCTTTCTCTTTACGCTTTAGAACTTGATCTAAATGTCGCTCCTGTTCACTACGTAGCAACAAAACTTGACGACTATGATAGGCCATAACACGAGGTGCTATGCCCTGCGACCATTCTGCATTGAGTAAGTATTGAGTTAAAGCAACACAGGGTGGAATATTGGCAACACGCACCACACCAAAAGAGACTTTTTTGCCTGTCTTAAGATCAATACTGTGATGACTCAAATGTAATTGTTCAGCATTCTGTTTAATCCTTTCAAAATACTGAGACTGCAAACTTTGATCTAAACGTTGGACTTCTTTTTCAACTACAAGATCAGCACAATCTACAATATAGGCTTTATGTTTAACAACTTGCTGAACTAATGCTGCTGTCCGAAGATCTACAAATTGATCATGTGTATTTTGATATTGTTGCATAAGCTCTTTTGGTGTATTCGAATCAATGGCTTGAATTTTTGTTTTGAACTCATCAACCCACATCGAAACGATATTTTTATTTTTTAGCTTTTTAAAAGCAGAGTACAAAGCCCAGCCTTGCTGATAAGCATTAAAAAATCCCTCAGCCAATGCTGGGGGTATAGTTGCTGACGATATCATCACTTTTCGGCCCAACATGCCCGCAAGATGCACCAGTCGGGCAATAGCAACTAAGTCTTGAGCATTGAAATCATCCACCTCATCAATGACCAAGTCTGAGGATAAAAGTCTTAAGCTTGGTAAAATAAATTTGCCACCACGCTTGGTTTCAGTCGCTGCCATAATATGATCAATAGTACAGGTTAAAACAGGTTTATATAGAAATGCTTTATTACGTTGTTCTTGATTTTTTGGGAATAAAGCATTCATAAAATCGGCTTGAGGCATCGTGTCGTAATCCAGTTCATTCTCTAATAATGTCTCTAACGACTCTGAACCGATTTCTTCGATATTTAATTCGTCCTGTTGATCTTTTCTGGCATTTTGATTTTGATGATGTAACTCCTGCACAACTTTTGAACCAATTAAAACAGCGAGTTCATCATTACTTAAACCAATATCATGACGGTATGAATCCCCCGTTTGTAAAGTTAAAGTCCTTAAGCCTAGAGCTAAAATATACCGTAACGATTGTCCATCCTTAGATAAGGCTTGCATGATTTTCGCATTGGCAATGGTTTTTCCTTTCCCAGTACTTGCCATATTGACAATAAACCAACCTTGTTTCTCAGCCCCTTCATTTTTTTGAATGAATTGCTGAATCCCTTTAGCGGCCTGATCCTGCCATTCAAAACCTGATGGACTTTTCTTCTTTAATTTTTGAATATCGTATGCAGATTCCATTTCATCTGCTAAACGGCTTAACGACTGAGCCACCCGCATAGCATTGTCACTAACTCGAACTAAATGCTCATCTAAATACTGTTTCGCTTGTTTCGTTTTTGGATCGGTATTTGCAACAAGTGATAAATTCGTTTTCCATGCTTTATCTGCTTCGCACGATGAATAATAATGATCTCCCAACATTAGACATAAACGCGCATGATGCAAAATCACTCGCCAACTACCATCAATAAAAATCTGTTCTGATGCTTGAACTTCCTGTAATAAACGTAAAGACCATTTTTTAATTTGTTTTGTCCATTCAACAGATTGGCTTAGCAGACCTTGCTCAAACTGAAAACACAATTTAAGTCGTTGTTGGTAATCCTTTTCATCAAATTTATTTTGATAACCCCAGTTTGCTTCGATACATTCAAATAATTCTGCAATACTATTTGCAGGTTCAGCAGCATATCTTTTTGAATCCTTATCTTCTTTTAAATTAGGTAAGCGATGGTGTGAAATGATCAGCCACGCGACTAATTGAGCGAATGGTGGAAGCTGGGCTAAAACTTTGGATTGATCTGATTCTTTTACAATCGTTTGCTTGAGAAGTGCCTCATCCCAACTTTGATTAATAAATAAATTTAACCATGCTTCATCAAATTCAATATTGCCTGATGATTGCACCAAAGCATTTAATAATAGGCATGAAATCCATTCATGACGTAAAGGATCACCTTTAAATTGGTTATTTTTATCGAGTAGTTTTTGCTGGAATAGTACTGTTGCTTTACCCCAATCATGAAGTAAAGCAGAAACTGCAACTAATGCCTTAATTAAAGGTAAATAATGCCAGTCATTTTCCCATTTATTTTGAGCCAAACTTTTCTTTGTGGTATTCACGGGGACTATTCCCTGTTCATTAAATCTATTGCGATTTCCCACAATCCACATCAATTCACTTCTACGACGACCACGTATCCAATGACATGAAACTGCTGTATTTTTCGTCACCGTTTTTCTCAGCAGCTTTTTTACCGCGAACAGACCATCTTCCGTAATCACCGTTTGCCATGTGTTATCACCAATTCGATCAGCAAAAGCATCAAGCACACGCCGAGTTCGAGCAATCGCTTTCTTTTCACATTGAGATATAAAAGTGACTATCATCATTCGCTCTCCTGACTTGGAAAGCTTTTACACGCTTGCAACTTCACCTGTTCAAACATCCAATCCAAACAACGATATTCTGTGAACTTCTGCAATAGCTGTTGACGGAACGCTTGCTCAGTCACCCCCTCTTTGGCGCAAATAAACGCCCATGGTAAAACCACCGCATCCTTGATGAGATCTGCCACATCAAAGACTAAAGCACCACGTCGGGTTTTGCCATGCATCACTGCGAAACCATGATTTATTCCTAGAACCCAAAGCGTTGTCGCACTGAGGCCATAGGCTAAGTAATTGCCATGATTCAAAAAATCATTGGCCAAATCCCCTTGCTCTGGATTTCGCTCAAAACTCAACTTACAACGGGTTGCTGCAATTTTATAAAGTTGCTTAGTCATCTGTGCTTCGGCGAGGAGTAAATCACCCACTTTAGCCATATTAGGAATTTTCTTTTCAAAACCAGTCAAAGCTTGCTGAATATCTAAATCATCCAGATAAAAACCTTCATCCTTTAAATCTTTATCCTTAGTCCAAATTTTGCGGATAAATTCGATACGAGCAAATTGAAATTGCTTAGCAACTTCCAAACGTTTGGCATCATCAAACCAGAAGCTCATCCAGCCCTGCATATATTCAGTTGGGCGATATTCACTTTGTGGTGTTAACCACTCCACCTCACTTCCTGCAAATAAAGGCGTGCCACCACCACCACAAAAACCCACCAACACACCTGCGCTACACAACATTCGCATCGCAGCCTGAGTAATGGATGTCCCTGTACCCAGCAAAATCACCGTGGTATTGGCAATGGGAATATTCCAATATTGATTTTCGTTCTTTGCTTCGGTGAGATATAACACTCGCCCATCTTTTTGCATCACTCTGCAGTGTTCTAAATAATAAAGATTGGCACGTTTAGAATGTAAGATTGCTTTTAAATCAGACGGGTTCAGTTGTTCCATTCTTGTGTTTTTCCCTCATTTTTTATGATATTACTGAAACAGCGAACAATAAAAAAGCTGCCGAAGCAGCTTTGCGACACCTAATGTCGCTTTATAATTTTTAAATATACATTGATTTAAGACTCAATTTTATCAAACTGACGATCGATCAGACTTAAACGACCACGTGCAACGTCTGACAACATGCGCCAATCTGAGATAAAACTATACAGCGGCTGTTTAAAGCTGGCAGGCTTATTATGTTCAAAGAAAAAATGCCCAACCCAAGCACACGCATAGCCTGATACCAAACCATACAAAGCATATTTTGCCTGACGTTTACGAATCGCTTTACTAAAGAAATATAAACCGACCGAGCTGCCTGCAACGTGCAAACGACGGCTGGCAATACTGCGATGTTCTGTTAAATAAAAGTGATAAAATTCATCATAGTTTTTAATCGGTAATGAAAATTCCACTGGCTTGGTAATATTCGCTGGTGCATTCATTGTTAGATCATCCTAATCGTGCAAGACTCTCCACACGTTAATGCATTTTCTGTACAAAATAAAGTCATTGCGTGCCATCCTTTCCAAGCTTAAAACAACTTTACAATGATTTTTGAGATCAACAAGTTATACTAAGTTTTGTCTATATCAGTCTCGGTGGTCAGGAGTCATAACATCATGGAAATAGAGCTAAAATTTCAACTCCCTGAATCTAAGAAAAAAAGTGTGTTACAAGTTTTAAGCAAACAAAAAGCACAGAAAATTCAGCTACAAGCAAAATACTATGACACTGCTGACCGTTTACTGGCTAAAAATTATGTGGCTATTCGCCTGCGTCAAGAAGGTGAACATTGGGTGCAAACCTTTAAAGCTGCCAGTAAAAACCATTTACAACGTATCGAAGAAGATATTTATTTAGGCAAATGTGCTAACGAACCTGAACTGGATTTATCTTTATACAAACATAATCAAACAGTCCAAACTGTACTTCGCGATGTTTTAGGCGAAGAACCTGCTGAACTACAGTTGCAGTTTCAAACAGACGTGCAGCGTACCTTCCATGTATTTGAGTTTGAGGAGGCTCAAATTGAAGTCTGCTTGGACGATGGCGAAATCCGTACTCCAACCGATCAAGCCAAAATCTGCGAAGTTGAATTTGAATTAAAACAAGGATCAGCACAGTCTCTAATTAATTTTGCCAAAACGTGGGTAGATAAATATCAACTCTGGCTCGATGTGCGCAGTAAGGCTGAACGTGGTAATTTATTGGCTATTGGCAAAACGGTATCCCCTGCCACCAAAGCGAAACCATTAAGCCTAGAGAAAAATGTCAGTGCTGAACAAGCAATCAAACTGATTATCGAAAATACGCTTAATCATATCTTGCCCAATGCAGCAGCAATTGCCGATGGTGTAGCCGAAGCAGATCATATTCACCAAGCTCGCGTTGGTTTACGTCGTTTACGTTCTGCTTTAAAGCATTTTTCTAACTGGTCTGCGCAAATTGATCCCACTTGGGAAAGCCAATTGGCTGATATTTTTAGAGCATTAGGTCAATCACGCGATAATGATGCGATTCAAGATTCTGTTCTTCCTTTAGTAAAAGAAGTCTGTGATTTTGATTTCCCATTCCCTGAAAATGTTGACAGCAGTGTTTCTCAATTATTAAGCCACACTAAAACCACACAGCTATTTTTAGCATTACTCAGCTTCACCTATAGTGAGCATGAGTCTAAGTCTAAACTTTCTAAACAAGCAGCTAAAAGCTTAACCAAGCTTTACCAAAAGATTCTAAAAGATGCAGCTCAGTTTTCAACTTTAGAAGTTGAGCAACAACATCGTACTCGTAAGCGTGTCAAACAATTACGTTATTGCATCGACTTTATTGCAGGGGTTTATCCAGAAAAAGAGGTTCAACAATTCTTAAGTAAGTTACAGCCAATTCAGGAATATTTAGGGTTTTATAATGACCTGTTTGTTGCTGAGCAAATCTTTGAGCAACAAACTGCTGAACACCCGCAGTTTTTATTTGCATTAGGTTGGGTTAAGGCTCAGCAACCACATGTGGCCAAAAAAGCGGATAAAAAGCTTCAAGCCCTATCTGCTCAGGACGCTTTTTGGGATGAGAAGCGATAGCTCCACCAAAACAAATTTCCTTAAATCGCTATCGTGCTTGGCGGCATGAATGCCGCCACAAATAATCTAAGTCCTACAAAAAAGCGGATACTCGGAAACGTCATCAGCAACCTGCGTGATATAAGCAAAGTAATGTTTCTGCGATACATTTTAATAAATCCAAGAAAAAAACAGGTTTTGCTGATGACAATGGCTTTGCCTACTTTGTCCGAAAACAAAGTAGGAAATCGCCTACGCGAAAACATCCAAACTTTATACAGCTCTTGTGGCTGTGCTATTATTTTTTAATGAAAATTAGAGTGTTAAACTATTTATTCCAATTAAATCGTTTACCGATACTTCCCAAAAATCTTCCACGTTCCATTATCTGCAATCGGATCACTATAACTATCATTACGCTGCTTACGTGGCTTATCCCGTGCATCGACTAATTTAAAATGCGGTTCAACACTGAGAATCACCCCATTCATATAAAACCGCGTACGGGTATAGTCACTTTGTCCGTGTTGGAAAACATAAGTTCGTAAATCAATAAACTCACGATGCGCCACCAAAGCAGCTGTATCGTCACTGCCCAACCATTCCTGCATTGCAAAAATCTGATCCGTCTCAAACTGCCCACATTTTTCTAACAAGGCAGCGACACCACGAAAAGTTTTAGATTCTTTAGCGCGTGTTTTATTAATCCGAATCCGATCGACATGCAAGAAAAATAGCGGCAGATTTAAATGACTTGGTAAATGAATTGCATCCACCACGTCATCTTCCATAAAAGGCTGGCATAACTGTTGTGCCCGTTCAATCAAGGGTTGCCATTGTCGATAATACTCATCTACATCTTGTTGCAGCCCATAATAAATCGGCAAGCCTTCAACATTTTCCAAATACTGAGGTGGATAAATATGTTGGCGCAGTAAGGCTATATCTGTTTTTAAGCTTTGAATCGCGATTGCATCTTGCATAGTGATTATTCTAATTGCTTAGGCTATTTTAGATTAAGGCAAAGGTTTAGTTTCGACAAGGCTTTGTCTATAATGAGGTGTCTTAACTTGTCGCTGGAAAATATCATGTCTCAAAAAATTAACGCCACCGATGTGACGGATGAAGAAGCTTTAAATGCGGTGTTTTTTGAGCGTGCAGATGAATTTATTAAACTTGCCAATGATTTCTGCCGACCACCCAAAGGTCAGCAAGCCAAGCCAGAAGAGTTACGTGGCCAAGTAAGTGCAGCCATGTTATTTGCCACTGCCCGTTTTAATACATGGGTCGCAGCTAATAACTTTAAAGATGGCAATGAAATGCGTGATGCCAAAGAACAAGTCATGTCTTATCTACTGCAACAATTCCAAATGATGTTAGAAGATAATTTTGACGAATATTGTGAACAGTTTGAAAACTACTTACGATTCCGTAAGAACGAAGATTTTCATACCCACAAACATGATCATTAATCTTTGATGCAAAAAAATAAAGCCACCTCATGGGTGGCTTTATTTTTGATTGCTTATTTCAAGTCTTGTGCTTGACCATATTGATCTGCCATGACTTCTACAAACTGGTCCAGTTTGATGTATTTTTTGATGGCCGCATTGACATCCTCTTTGGTCAATTTCGCAAGCTCCTGATCGCGCTCTGCGCGATCCAACAGCGTTTTGTTACGCTCTAACTGGCCCGTCAACATGCCATGAATATTGCGCTCGTCTTCCAAAGCCGTCACACGTTTTTTCATGATATCTGCTTTGGCTGCTTCCACTTCCTGCTCAGTCACACCTTTGCTCAGCAACTCATTCAATACCTTGTGTACTGATTGTGAAACTTGCTCAGAACGGCCAGAGGTATAATTTGCAGTAATGCTTAAAGTACCATCATCAATATCTGGATCAAGATCTAAGCCACTACCAAAACCATAAACCAAAGCATTCTTCTCGCGTAGCTCTTGAGCCAAACGTGATGAAAGTTGTGAGTTACCTAAAACATGGCTCAGAATAATTAAAGCTGGCGCATCTTTATGATATGAACCAACTGGTAAGGCTAAAACACTTTGATAGCTACCAAACTCACGTTGTTCCGATAAGGCATGAACTTTCTGTGCTTTATACACCGTGTATTGGCCTGTCACTTTTGTGAATGGTTGTTTTGCTTTCCAAGAACCAAAGGCTTTTTGTAAAGTCTTCTGCATTTTCTTGGCATCAAAATCACCCGTCACAGCAATTTGAGCATGATCTGTCACAAAGAACTGATCATAGAATTGTTTCACTTGCGGCTGGGTTACTTCACTAATCTGTTTCTTCGCCAGTTCTGGTTCAAAGTGATAACGGATATCGCCTGGTTGATAGATTTCCAGAATCTTAGACAAGGTCATCGATGAGACAACCGCGGGTTCCGTATATGGACGATCCAATACAGACAGGCTTTGATTTTTTGCTAGATCAAACTCAGTTTGCGAGAATTTTGGCTGCTTAAGGACATCAACAATAAAGTTAAAGAAGTCTTCGAACTTGTCTTTCTTCGCTTGAACAACGATGGTAAAACCATTGCCATTTGAACTGACCGAGGCACCACCGCTAGCCGCAATCGCCTTATCGGTAATTTCCTGCAAAGTATGCTTTTCAGAACCACGCAGCATTAAATAGCTGGCTAAATCTAAAGTAACCCCTTTACCAAATAATGCTTTTTCATCTCCAAAATCCAAGCTAATCGTGGCATAAGTTTTATCATCACGTGTAGGCGTTGGGAAGAGTGCATAGCGGATCCCATTCTTTAATTCACCACGTTGAATTTTCTGCTCATTTTTTTGCAATTGCTGAGCAGACTGTGCCATAAATTGGGTCACTTCCTGCTTGTAAACATTTGCATCTTTTAATGGTTCAGGCTTTTCATCGCTTTGATCTAAAGTTTTTGGCTTCTCTTCTGCTTTCATAGTCATCGCTTTCTTTTGATCTTCAGGCGTCGGTAAAATATCGCCTGAAATACGATGTGAAGAGACTAAAAATTCTTTTAAGGTTTTATTCGCATCATTCAGCTTTAAGTCTTGAACTGCTTGTAAGTCCTTAAAGTATTGATCCCATTGACCATGTGATGAAACTGCATAATCGCTCAGGCGTGAACCTAAAGCGACAGCGTCATTGGCAATGGTATCTGCGGTATTTTGCGTAATATTTTTAATCCGCTGTAATTCAGCCTCGGTGAATGGCTGGCTATTTTCAACACCTGTTTTTAGTGCTTCATCAACCTTTTTCGCATCATGATTCGGGGCATAAATTGCGCCCACAAAGACCACGTTAAAGTCTTGATCTAACCATGTGGTTGATTGCACTGCGGTGCTGATTCCCGTTTCCACCATACTCTTATACAAAGTACCACTTGGCTGCATGGTATATAACGCTGGCGCAAGTGCTAAAGTCGGTTGTAATGGGGTATTTTTTCCATTCATATAGACATGGAATTTAGCTAAATCACTACCCTTTTGTACCGTAAACTGACGCTGTTCAATTTTACTTGAATCGAGAACAGGCACTTGAACTTGCGCAGGTACTGGGCGTGCTGGAATTGGACTAAAATACTGATCAATTTTAGATAAGACCTCAGTCTTATCAAATTTACCTGAAATCACCATTACTGCATTATTTGGCGCATACCAAGTTCTATAGAACTGGTTCAATTCATTCAGTTGAATCGACTTTAATTCAGGTAAATCGCCAATTGGCAAACGGCCTAAATATTGATTGCCATATGCCGCTTTCCACATTTGATCCATCAGTACAGCAAACGGTTGATCCATACGGATTTCTCGTTCACGTTTTACGATTTCAATTTCAGAAGGAACAAATTTTTCTTGTAGCACCAATTTATCCATACGCTCTGATTCAAGGTATAGGATTTCATTGAGTGCATTTTTTTCAGGACGAACAATATTTAAATATTTAGTCGCATAATAATCTGTGCTGGCGTTGGTCATCAACGTATATTGGTCTAGACGACGTTGAAACTCATCGCCCTTCACATTTTGAGTGCCTTTAAAGGCCAAATGTTCTAATAGATGTGCAAGTCCGCCTTTACCCTTAGGATCATTCAAAGAACCTGTCAAATAAACCGTATTTACATAGACTTTATTTTCTTTATCGTTTGGCGCAAGAATAACTCTGAAACCGTTATCTAATTTATATTCTTCGATATTTTTTTCACTTTTTACGAGTACCGTCTGAGACCAAGACGTTGCACTCAACCCAATCAAACAAAGAGAGAGAGTAAGTTGCTTAAACCGCATTAACATAATTTATCCAAGTGTTTTTGATGATTTAAATAAAAACGTCAAGCTATAGTAGAGAACGATTCGCATTTTTAATAGTTATGTTTTGAAAAAAGCTGTTTATTTAAACAGCTTTTATCTTTATTTTTGCACAGTTTAAGCTAAAAATCAGATTGTCAGTTCGGCTTGCATATACAATTTGGCATAGCCTGAAATTTCAATACGATCTTCAGATGCAATGACACATTCTAAAATCCCACCGCGTTTAGATGCCTGAAAGGCTGTTAATCGAGTCTGATTCAATTTTTCAGCCCAAAGTGGAACGATTGCAGTATGGATTGAACCGGTTACTGGATCTTCATCAATACCAATTGCTGGTGCAAAATAACGAGAAACACAATCAAACTGCCCTTCACCTCTGGCGGTAATTGCAACATCGGGTTGAGAAGCAGTAATCGCTGTACGAACTTGTCCAAGTTGTTTTAGCTTTTCCAGATCAGGTTGTTCATCCAATACATCTTGCACCGTTTCATATTCAATAATATAGGCTTGGACATTACGATAAACTGCTTTAAATGGCTTGGTAAGTCCTTCACGTAATACTTGAGGATAATCAGTAACTAACTCTGCTTTACGAATCGGGAAATTCATTTTAATTTTGCCATCCACATCTTGGCTGACAATAAAAATCCCCAGATCGCGTACATGGAACTGGATTGTTTCTACCTTGGTAAAGTCTTTAAATAAAACAAATGCACTGGCTAAAGTCGCATGCCCACAAAATGCAACCTCATTGAGTGGAGAAAACCAACGAATCTCATAATTGGTTTCATCAATCGTTTTTACAAAAGCCGTTTCAGACAGATTATTTTCCATGGCAATATTCTGCATCAAACGATCATCTAACCATTCATCAACCACGATCACAGCCGCGGGATTTCCTTTAAATAATTCTTTTGTAAAAGCATCAACTTGGTACGTCTTCATGTCACAGCACTCTCTCTATTTTTCAATTATTTTGAACATTTGGCCTATAAAGTATAGATACAGATTTTTTTAAATTTGCGATACACCGTGCATTTCTGATTCAAGCACACTAAATGCTTTAAAATTAAGCAAAAACAATACTCCGCTTGCTAACAGATCGATCTAAATGTCCACTGATTTAGCATAATTCAAAATAAGCCATACAGAATATTCACAATAAAAAATTTGAAGCTCACTATGGTATGACGCAGATTAAACAAGCGAGAAAAACCATGCGTATTCCTGTAAATGCTGTCGTATTTGAAGATTTTGAAACCCTCGACATTATGGGCCCTGTTGAATTGTTTGGCTTACTGCACGAACATTATCAAGTCCAGTTTTATAGCCTGAATGGCGGTCTAGTTTCCAATAAGCATGGTGTTTGTATTCAAACCAAATCCTTTAGCGAAATGCACGTGAATGACCAAAGTATTCTGCTTGTTCCTGGTGGCATCGTGACTTTTGAATTAATTAAAAATCAACAGTTTCTTGATCAACTCAAAACTTTAGCAGCTCAAAGCAAACACGTGCTGACCATTTGTACAGGTAGTTCATTGCTTGCAGCGACAGCTGTTTTAAATGGTGTTAAGGCAACATCGAATAAAATGGCATTTGAATTTGTGCAAAAACTCAATGACCAAGTGTTGTGGCAAGCCCAAGCCCGTTGGGTGATTGATGGGAAATTCTATACCTCATCGGGTGTAAGTGCAGGTATGGATATGACTCTTGCCTTCATCCATAACACACAGGGTGAAAAAATTGCCCAGCTTTGTGCTGAAGAGGCCGAATATATCTGGAATAGCAATCCAAACGTTGATCCCTTTTGTAAAGTAAAAGCAGGCTGATCAACGCTGCATATGAAGATTTATTTATTATCGCTCGCGGTTGGCGTATTGGTCGGTGTGCTGTATTACCTACTCGATGTGAAAGCACCTGCACCACCCATTGTGGCATTACTGGGTTTATTGGGCATTGTGATGGGTGAACAATTGCTCCCTTTTATTCGACTCTATCTTTCATAGAAAGATAAGTTTTATTCCATCTCCCATAAAAATGAGTGGCCTAAAACCACTCATTTTGATAAAACCTCTTTCCCAGAATCAATCAATTCTGACATCGAAGCCTAGGTTTTCAGCAATCATCAGCGTTTGATCAAGGCTAATAATCGCATCTTTAATCTGCGTTTCTTTCGGATCTAAAGCACTCAAATCACTGCCTCTTAAATCACACTCGGTAAAATCTGCGCGGTGTAGCCATGCACCAGAGAGATCACTCTCTCGAATCGAACTTCCATGGCAACGCGCCCCAGTCAAATCAGCTTCTCTTAAACAGGTTCGCAAAAAAGAAGCTTTCTCTAAATCCGCGCCCGGTAATCCAACAAAAGCCCAATCACTGTCCTCAACCCGCATATGGTGAAACTGACAATCACTAAACATGCTACCGACCAACTTGCAGTCGGTGAATTTACTATCAAAGAAATTGCAGAAATAGAAAGTACAATTTAAAAACGCGCTATGCTGATGAACCGATGCATTAAACCGTGCTCGTCGAAAAGTACATTCATTAAAAATCGCACCTGTGCTTTGGGCTTCTGACAGATCTAAGTCAACAAATAGCGTCCGCTCATATTTTTGATTATTGAGTACTTGTCCATACCAATCCAAACTGGTAATGGTTTCTGTTGTTTTCGGTGCTACTGCACCATATTTTCTTTCCGCCATGATGTTCAGTTTTTATTTTCGAATACATCAAAATATGTCATACATTCAATTTTGTACATGTTTTTCTCATGACTTATTTATCTCAATTTAAAATAAAAAAAGAGCGGCAAAACCACTCTTTCATTTCATACTTAGACTTTAATCTTCCATATGCTGGATTATAGCTTGTCCAAATTCAGAACAACGTAATAAAGTTGCATTGGGCATTAAACGCTCAAAGTCGTACGTCACGGTCTTGGCTGAAATTGCACCCGAAACACCTTGAATGATTAGATCTGCAGCTTCAACCCAGCCCATATCACGCAGCATCATTTCGGCAGAGAGAATAATCGAGCCTGGATTGACCTTATCTTGCCCCGCATACTTCGGTGCAGTGCCATGTGTTGCTTCATAAACTGCTATTGCACCACCAATATTCGCGCCCGGCGCAATCCCAATGCCGCCCACTTCTGCTGCAAGTGCATCAGAAATATAGTCACCATTTAAGTTCAGTGTCGCAATCACGGAATAATCGGCTGGACGCATTAAAATTTGCTGTAAGAATGCATCGGCAATCACATCTTTAATAATAATGTCTTTGCCAGTTTTCGGATTTTTAATTTTTACCCAAGGCCCACCATCCAGCAGCTGCCCACCAAAACGCTCCATCGCAAGTTCATAGCCCCACTCTTTAAATGCACCTTCGGTGTATTTCATGATGTTGCCTTTGTGTACTAGCGTCACAGAAGGTTTGTCATTATCAATCGCAAACTGAATGGCTTTACGCACCAGACGTTGGGTTCCTTCTTTAGAAACAGGCTTAATGCCGATACCACAATCTTTAGGGAATCGGATTTTGGTCACACCCATTTCTTCTTGCAAAAATTTAATGACTTTTTTCGCCTCTGGAGAATCAGCCTTCCATTCAATCCCTGCATAGATATCTTCTGAGTTTTCACGGAAAATCACCATATCAGTAAGTTCTGGATGTTGCACAGGTGAAGGCACGCCTTCAAACCAACGTACTGGACGCACACAGACATATAGATCGAGTTCTTGACGTAATGCAACATTCAAAGAACGAATACCGCCTCCAACAGGTGTAGTCAAAGGGCCTTTTATTGATATAATAAACTCGCGTAAAGCATCAAAAGTTTCTTCTGGCATATAATTGCCATAAATTTTATCTGCTTTTTCGCCGCAGTAGACTTCCATCCATTCGATTGAACGTTTGCCACCGTAAGCTTTTAGCACGGCGGCATCTACTACTGCCTTCATTGCTGGTGTAATATCCACACCAATACCATCACCTTCAATAAAAGGGATGATTGGACGATTTGGAACATTCAATGACAGGTCTGCATTTACTGTGATTTTGTCTCCATCAGCAGGAACCACAATCTTCTGATAACCCATTTTGTAGGTTCTCCCTCATGTATTTAGCGATTATCTCTATGCCTTCTATGGCATACTTTCGTTTTTTATTGCATGAAACAGTTTAGTTCAAAACAGGTTTTTTTGAGATTTATACGGGAAATAACAACATTTCTCCATTAAATAGAAACCTTTATTGTTATGATGCCGCCCATAGCCAAAAGTAGTATATCCATATGAAAGTAGTCGTATTTAATAAACCTTTTGACGTTTTGTCACAGTTTCGCGAAGATGAAAAACATTTAACAGTTTCAAGTTTTATTAAAGATCCTGAACTTCGTATTGCAGGACGTCTAGATTTAGACTCCGAAGGTTTAATGTTTCTTACTGATCACGGTGGTTTAAATCAATTCATCACCCACCCTGATAATAAGAAATATAAAACTTATCTTGCTCAAGTTGATGGTGATGTCACAGAAGAAGCAATTGAAAAACTGCAAAAAGGTGTTGAACTTGCAGATGGTATGACTTTACCTGCCAAAGCACGTAAAGTTGATCAACCTGAATGGCTATGGGAACGTAACCCACCAGTACGTTATCGTGCAAATATTC
Organism: Acinetobacter sp. Ac_3412; assembly: GCF_013072675.1. NCBI lineage: Bacteria > Pseudomonadati > Pseudomonadota > Gammaproteobacteria > Moraxellales > Moraxellaceae > Acinetobacter > Acinetobacter sp. Ac_3412. Next base: position 86,916 of record NZ_LXUJ01000008.1, read on the forward strand.
CAACGACTTGGATCGAACTACAAATCTGTGAAGGTCGTAATCGTCAAGTACGTCGTATGACAGCGGCTGTGGGTTTCCCGACTTTACGTCTTATTCGTACTCAAATTGGCAGCATTGATCTCGTCAAACTCGGTTTACAGCCTGGTGAACAACTCGAAATCGAACCTTTACTTTATCCAGACTTTAAAGACGTTCCAGCTGACAAGCCTTATGAAGGTCGTTCTTTCGTGAAAAAATCGAATAATAAACCGCATTTCTCTCGTGCCAAAGATAAAGCACGTGAAGAAAGAGGTGAAAAACCATTTAAAGGTAAGAAAAAAGCTGGCGGTGGTACAACCCGTATTTGGCAAACTGATGATGCAGATAAACCACGTCGTAAGACCAATGGTACAACTCGTCCAAATACCAAAGCACCACGCGGACGTAGCCGTAACGGTCGTTAAAATCTAAATTGAGCGCATAAAAAAGCCGATATTTTTATATCGGCTTTTTTATATCACCGACAATGTTGTCGGTGATATATCAACAATTAAAGTGACGCAAGTGTGGTATTAAACGTTGCACTTGGACGCATTACCGCATTTACTTTCGCTGGATCGATTGCATAGTAACCACCGATATCAGCAGCTTGACCTTGTACTTGAGCAAGCTCAGCAACAATCTTCTGTTCGTTTTCAGCAAGTGACTTTGCAAGCGGAGCAAATTTCGCTTTTAACTCAGCATCTTCATCTTGAGCTGCTAATGCTTCAGCCCAGTACAATGCTAAATAGAAGTGGCTGCCACGGTTATCTAACTCACCTGTACGACGTGATGGCGATTTGTCGTTATCCAACAATTTTCCTGTCGCTTGATCAAGTGTCTTGGCAAGTAATTTCGCACGGTCATTACTTTCTTTGATACCAAGCTCTTCTAAAGATACAGCTAACGCAAGGAACTCACCGAGTGAATCCCAACGTAAGTGGTTTTCTTCAACTAACTGCTGTACATGTTTCGGTGCTGAACCACCCGCACCTGTTTCATACATGCCGCCGCCAGCCATTAACGGCACGATTGACAACATTTTCGCTGAAGTACCCAATTCCATAATTGGGAACAAGTCAGTTAAGTAATCACGTAAGATGTTACCCGTTACCGAAATGGTATCTAAACCACGTGCTACACGCTCAAGCGTATAACGCATTGCACGTACTTGTGACATGATTTGGATATCAAGACCAGTAGTGTCATGATCTTTCAAGTATTTTTCAACTTTCTTGATCAATTCATTTTCATGTGGACGGTATGGGTCCAACCAGAAGATTGCTGGCATACCTGAATTACGTGCACGTGTTACCGCAAGTTTCACCCAGTCACGAATCGGTGCATCTTTCACCTGACACATACGCCAGATGTCGCCTTCTTCCACATTTTGTGACATCAACACTTCACCTGTGTCTAAATCAGTAATGTTGGCAATACCCGCTTCTGAAATTTCAAAAGTCTTATCGTGTGAACCGTATTCTTCTGCTTTTTGCGCCATCAAACCAACGTTAGGCACAGTACCCATAGTACGTGGGTCAAAGTTACCATTCCACTTACAGAAATTGATCATTTCTTGGTAGATACGTGCGAAAGTTGATTCAGGCATTACTGCTTTACAGTCGTAAGGTTTGCCGTCAGCACCCCACATTTTACCGCCACCACGAATCATTGCAGGCATAGAAGCATCGACAATCACATCGTTTGGTGAATGGAAGTTGGTGATGCCTTTTGCAGAATCAACCATTGCAAGCGCAGGACGGTGTTCTTGGCAAGCATGTAAATCTTCGATGATTTCTTCACGTAAAGACGTCGGTAAAGTTGCAATCTTTTCATAAAGACCAGCCATACCGTTGTTTACGTTAATACCGAGTTCATCAAACAATTTACCGTGTTTTTCAAAAGCATCTTTGTAATAAATTTTCACACAGTGACCGAATACGATCGGGTGTGACACTTTCATCATGGTTGCTTTCACGTGTAATGAGAACAAAATGCCCGCTTCACGACAATCTTCAAGTTCTTTTTCATAGAAATCGCAAAGCGCTTTCTTGCTCATAAACATTGAGTCAATGATTTCGCCATCTTGAAGTGCAACTTTTGGCTTAAGCACAATGGTTTCACCAGACTTAGTGATGAGTTCCATTTTCACATTACGTGCACGGTCTAAAGTCATTGATTTTTCGCCATGGTAGAAGTCGCCTTCATCCATGTGAGAAACGTGAGTCTGTGACCACTGCTTCCACTCGCTCATTGAGTGCGGGTGTTTTTTCGCATAATTTTTTACCGCAGCTGGTGCACGACGGTCAGAGTTACCTTCACGCAATACTGGGTTTACAGCTGAACCAAGGCATTTGCCATAACGCGCCTTGATTTCTTTTTCTTCTTCAGTGGTTGGGTTTTCTGGATAATCAGGAATTGCATAGCCCTTCGACTGGAGCTCTTTAATACATGAAACAAGCTGAGCAACAGAAGCACTGATGTTCGGAAGTTTAATGATATTGGTATCTGGATCTTGCGTAAGACGACCTAACTCCGCAAGGTTATTGTTTACCTTTTGCTCATCTTTGAGGTAATCTGAAAATTCTGCGAGCACACGAACCGCAACTGAGATGTCACTTTTAACAATCTCAATGCCAGCAGGTTTTGTAAAGGTCTCAATGATCGGTAGTAATGAATAAGTCGCTAATAAAGGCGCCTCATCAGTCAGTGTGTAAATGATTTTTGACTTTCCACCAGCCATATATAGCCCCTTGTGTTGGATTGAGTTATGGAAAACTGCGCTTGTGGCCCAGCTCCTAGAACCGATTTGCTTGAACAAACTTGAGAGTATCAGCGTTCATCACATGCTAGTCAACGCAATATCCTGTGATAACGACATTTCGATAAAAAATACTACAAAATGATATAATAGTAGCGTTCTGGTATGTATATATGAGGTCAAGTTATGTCTTTTCAAATACAAACCACTGCCAACTTTAAATGAACGTACTGAATTGATCATTTAGCAAACAAATATGCATATTGCTTAAGCATGAACCCTATTTTGACAGAGCTTGATGAAGATTACGTTAATTCTTTAGTGGTAAGATCAATTTAAACGCCACCCCTTCAAATCGATTTTCGACCTCAGTTGAACCTGCATGTAACTGCATAATTGAGCTCACAATAGCCAACCCCAGACCACCTGTTTGTGCTTTTTGATGTCGACTTTCATCGACCTGATAAAACCGGTCGAATAAGTAAGGCAAATGCTTTTCATCAATAAAAACGCCTTCTGTCACAATCGTCATGACACAATTTAAATCACGTTGCTTTACCGCTACTGCAATCACACCATGCGCTCGCCCATGTAAAATGGCATTACTGATTAAATTCGCAATCGCACGCTGGATTAATGCTTCATTCGCCATGATATTGAAATCATCCATGACATCCAGTTGGAGCGTCATCTGATGTTCTTCAATCAAACAATCAAAATAATCAATAACATTCCTCATCAGCTGTTTGACATTGACTGACTTTTTCTCAAGCATCTGTTCATCATGTTCAGAACGTGCAATGAACAGCATGCTTTCGATCATTTTGGTGAGTCGTTCATACTCTTCCAAATGCGAATATAATAAATTTTCTAATTCTTCTGTTTTACGGGGTTGTGACAATAGAATCTGAGTTTGTCCCATTAAATTATTCAGTGGTGTTCTCAGTTCATGTGCAATATCTTCTGAAAATTGCGCCAGTTTCTGATAATCCTGTTGAATTTTATCCAGCATTTCATTCATCGCCTGACTCAGTTGCTGAACCTCAATATTAGTGGATTCAACCTCAATACGATGATTCAGTTTTTGCACATTAATTTTACTGGTCTCGGCAATCAAAGTACGCATGGAACGGAATAAATAATGTCCCACCATAAATCCCAGAAGACTGGACAACAAAATGCCTAGACCGCTATAAAATAAGACTTTCCAAAAATATTGACTCAGGATCTGATTCGCCCCATCCCATTGTTGTCCTGCAATCAATTGATACTGCTCGTGACCATATTGGATGGATTGAAATGCAAAGCGTGTACTCGGATGCTCAACTGTATTATTACGATACTGAATTTTATTTGAATAATTCAGTTCAGGGATTTTGATCTGTAATGGATTAATCCTGATCAGATCCCGTGCTGATTCTTTGACAATAAAAATACTGTCCTCGTGCCCCACCATATTTTCATAAAGTTTAGGATATTTCCCCAATATCTGAACGGTATGTGCATCGGTCAAAAAAACTTCCATCCGTTTGATCCGAGCAGCCAAGGCCTTATCTTGCTGGGTATAGACCATTTCACGAAAATTTTGATAAGACAAACCGCCAATACTGATAAAAACTACGCAGGAAATTAAGCTAAAGGCAATACTTAAGCGGGAAGCCAATGACAGTCTATTCATTATTGCCATCTTTTAAATCAACCTTATAGCCCATGCCCCTGACGGTATAAATTAACTTGGGAACAAAATGATCATCAATCTTTGCCCTTAATCGGCGTATCGCAACATCCACCACGTTGGTATCCGTATCAAAATTAATATTCCAAACCATTGAGGCAATTTGCGTTCGTGTGAGTACTTCACCACGATGTTGAATCAACAACTGTAACAACACAAACTCTTTGGCAGTTAAATCAATTTTAGTATCAGCACGATACACTTCCCGACTGAGTCGGTTTAAGCTTAAGTTTGAAATTTGATAAATTTCTTTTTCTACATTCGGTACACGGCGTAACAGGCTTTTGATCCTTGCCAATAGTTCCACATAAGAAAATGGTTTAATTAAATAATCATCGGCCCCAAGCTCCAACCCTTTTACTCGATCCAGAACATGATCTTTTGCAGTTAGCATTAAAACTGGCATTTTCGAAAAAGTACGTAACGTTTGTAAAACTTGCCAACCGTCCAATTGTGGCAACATCACATCCAAAATCAGTAAATCAAATGCCTCTCGTTGCAAGCGTGACAATGCTTCTATGCCATCTTTTGCAATAGCACAGGTATAACCTGATTCATTTAATCCTTTCGCTAAAAACTGCGCGATTTTAGATTCATCTTCGACAATTAAAATATGCATCCCACATCTTAACCTTGTTTATTCATTGCCAAGATTACAAATCGGTAATCCAATTGTCATCACGCCAAGATTTTTTTCTTCCTACCATGTTCTGAGGAAATAAAGATTTTCATCACCAAATGTTCCTCTACTGATTTTGGAAAATTGAATATGGACAAGCTACTCACCCGTTTCGCAGTTTCATCTGTTTTACTGACTGCTGTATCCCTGAGTTACGCTCAGGACGTAAATAATGCAGGTTATTATATCTCTGCAAAAGTTGCCGCTGCTAAGCTCCAAGCCGACAATATGGAAACCAGCTTACGCCCAGGGATTGGTCAATTTATCGCGGGTAAAGATAAAAAAGATTTAACCAATACCTCATTGGGTTTCGGCTATGACTTTGGCAATGGTTGGCGTACTGAAGGTGAATATACCTTTAAAAATAATGCTGAATTTACCAGTGGTTCAAGCAACTTTCCAACCAGCCTCAATCATCATAAAATCGATACACAACGCTTGATGTTGAATGCTTATCGTGATTTTGAAGTCATGCAAAATGTCGCTGTATACGGCAATCTTGGACTAGGTGTTGCACGTACGGAATCTTCAGGCTGGCAAGGTAATACCTCTCGCCAATACCTTGCAAATACCGAAACTCAACTGGTGTATAGCATAGGTGCAGGTGCTAGTTATAAAGCAATTGATAACCTTAACCTTGATTTGGGCTACCGTTATGTAGACTTGGGTAAAGCCGATAGCGGGTTAAACAACTTTGCCAATGCGCGTAGTTTGCAAGATGAACAGATGAAAGCACATCTATACTCAAGCGAGTTCTATCTAGGCGCAAGATATTCATTCTAAAACAGCATTAAAAAAGCACTGATTAGCAGTGTTTTTTTGCGCTCCTATCCCATGCCTAAGCATTGCCCTCACAACAACTGACGGCAATAGGAAACATTGATCAAGAAAGGTGGAATTTTGCTATGTATAAAAATCTATTCGCCATCGCCGCACTATCGGTTTCAAGCAGCTTATTCGCAGCAACAAACCCATTGAGTGTGCATGTTCTCAATCAGCAAAATGGTCTACCTGCTGCTGATGTCACCGTTGTTCTCGAAGCACAACAAAAAAATCAATGGATAGAAATCAATCAGGCCAAAACTGATCAGAATGGACGAATTACTGCTCTTTATCCGACGCAACAGCAATTAAAGTCGGGTATTTATAAAGTGACGTTTAAAACAGGTGACTGGTATAAAGCGCAAAAGCAAAGCAGCTTTTTTCCTGAAATTCCTGTTATTTTTGAAGTTGATGGAACCTTACCGCACTATCACATTCCATTACTGCTTAGCCCCTATGGTTATTCTACCTATCGTGGCAGCTAATAAAAAGGACGCTCATAGCGTCCTTTTTATCAAGTTCTAACCCTTCAACCAGCGGTCAACTTTTTGTTGGTCTTCAACTTTGAGCTCAACTGTTGTCAGTGTGTTTTCACCCGCTTGCAGTTCCAGTTGTAATAACTCATCGCGACGGAATGCATAAACTGTAAAGCGACCTTTTTGTTTCGCATATTTCGCTAAAAGTTTTTCTGATGCTTTGATACCATCAATCGCGATAATGACATCATTTGCCGACAAGCCCGCTTGAGCTGCGGCACTGTCACGACGAAGCTGTTGCACCACCACACCTTCCGCTTTATCAGCCACTTTTAAGCCAAAAGGCAAAGCCTTATCATCTTTGATGTTATAACTTAAACCAAATTCAGGGAATAATTGATCGAGTGGTAATTCATCCGTGGTGTTGATCAAATGATTGATCTGCTCGATCCAGTTATCACCTGTCAGTTCATTACATAATTCAAAAATAGTGCGGTCATTGACCTGAATGCCGTTTTGAGTATTTTCATACAAACGACGCATCAAAGCATCTAAGTTGGATCCACGCAAACGTAAGCCCAAATCAAGACAAAGTGCCACTAAACTCCCTTTGTTATAGTAGCTGGTCCCTGCATTATTTGAGTTTTCATCCTGACGATAGAACTTAATCCATGCATCAAAACTCGACTCGGAAACCGATTGAATCAAGCGTCCTGGATTTTGTAAGTAACGATCAATTTGCGCTTTCAGTAATTCTAGATAAGACTTCTGCGAAATCACGCCACTACGAAATAAAATCAAATCATCGTAATAAGACGTAAAACCCTCAAAAATCCACAGTAAGCTGGTGTACGATTCTTTATGCAAATCATAGTTGGCAAAATTTTCAGGACGAATAAATTTCACTAACCATGAATGAAAATACTCATGGCTGCATAGACCTAAGAAGCGTTGATAATCTTTAGAAGGTTCTTCTGTTTCATCTGCCTTCGGTAAATCATCACGTGGTGTAATTAAGCTGGTACTGTTGCAGTGCTCCAAACCACCATAACTATTGCCTGTGGCCATGGTCATAAAGGTATAGTTTTGGAATGGTGCTGAACCAAACATGTTGATTTCAGTCTGGCAGATCTTTTGAATGTCTGCCTCTAAACGTGACAAATTGGTCGTGTGCTTCCCTGAGATTACAAACTCATGTGGAATACCGTTGGCTTCAAAACTAAAACGACTTTGCTCTGCCAATTCAAATGGACTATCAATCAGTTGATCATAATTTTCCGCTTTTAAGGTGAAACGCCCCTTCACCAAGCTTTTTGATGGCAAACCTGTTGCGATTTGAAAATGTTTTAATTCATCAGGTAAGAATAGTTCAAGCTCACATGCTGCTTGTTCTTGATCTATCAGCCCTAAACAAACACATGCTGGATTAACATATAACCGTGTTTGATCGACATAGGCACCACGTACAGACAAATCATAGGCATAGACATCATATTCAACCGTGATCAGTTCGTGATCGGTATTGAATAAACGCCAACGATTTTTTTCTGTTTTTTTAATGCTTAACAAACGCCCTGCTTCATCAGACGCTTTAACCGATTCAATATGTTTTGAGAATTCTCGAATCAAATAACTACCGGGAATCCAAGTCGGTAGCCAAAGTTCTTGATTGGGATTTGCAAGAAAACGAAGTGTGACATGAATCAGGTGCTGGCGATAATCGTCGAACTCAATTTGGTAGTGCAACATAATTTTTAATCATGAAAATAGGAACAATTTCACACAGCTTAGCATTTTTTTACAAAGTCATGCGTAGATGTCGTAATTGTCAGCAAAAGTTGCTGGATTCTTCAACAAAAAAGTCATAGCATTCTTGTCTCGCATTCTGGGCCATCGGATCGGCAATACAAGGTATTCACGTGAAATTTCTCCTCTCCCTCTTTACGTTGTTTAGTCTCGTCTGTGCAAACCTTGCACATGCAAATTTACTGAACATCGCACCTGAAACAGTTGAAGCACAAGCATGGTCGGTGATTGATGCTCAATCAGGACAAATCATTGCTGAACACAATAGCCACGTTCAACGTGCACCTGCTTCTTTAACCAAAATGATGGTTGCCTATATCGCATTAAAAGAGATCGAAGCAGGTAAATTACGTAAAGAAGAAGTACTGACTGCTACACCTGTGGTCAGCACAGTGATGTGGGATGAGTCACAGATGTACCTGAAAGCTGGCGAACAGATTTCTGTGGATCAGCTTTTGGCAGGTTTAATTGTGATGTCTGCCAATGATGCGGCAGTCACCCTTGCTGAAAAAATTTCAGGCAGTGTGCCGCAGTTCGTTGCTCGTATGAATCAAGAAGCACAAGCATTGGGCATGAAAGATACACATTTCAGCAATCCTGCTGGGATTACCATGACCGATCATTATTCAACAGCAGCAGATTTAAGCCTACTTGCAAAAGCGATTGTGAATCAAACCCCTGAATATTTATATTATTCAAAAATGCCAAGTTTTAGTTATAACCAACGCTTCCATCATGCAACCAATCTTGCTTTGAAAATGGATCCAACTGCAGATGGCTTAAAAACAGGTTTTACCAAAGCGGCGGGTTACAACTTAGCCCTCACTGCTGAGCGTCCGACCTTTAATCCACAAGTTGAAAAACGTCGTTTGATTGTTGTGGTATTAGGTACACCTAGCGCAGTAAAACGTGCTGAAGTGGCACATAAGTTAATGAACTTGGCCTATACCTATACCCGCGATGAAGAAATAATTCCAAAGCAAAGGTTGATTGCCGAATTGCCTGTGATTAAATCAACTTTGAAGATATTTAAAGTTGAAACACAGCAACCGACCATTGTGACCACTTCTTTATATGGTCAAACCGCACCGATTGATTTAAACACTTTTGACTTACTCACCCAACGTATTCATTTGACAGATGCCAACCAGCAAGTCACGACCGTTGAACCGCTTCAAACCACCAATACACATATCAATATTGAGCTCAATGAACAGCATTTAACTGCCCCTTTGACTCAAGTCATGAACTTGGCAACGGTATCGATTTATCAAAACAATCAATTGATACGTAGCTTACAAATTGAGAATGATGTACAGATTGAAGAAGCCAATATTTTTCAGAAAATTATGATCTGGTTTTCGAATTTGTTCAGTTTTTTCTCAACAAATGACACTAAAAACCCAAAACTTTACCCTTTAAACCAAGGTTAAAAAAAACCTACTATTTCTATCAAGATTACCAATACAATATAAAAAAAAGGATGGCATAATCCTGCCATCCTTTCACAAAAAAAATTAGGTTAATCATGAGTAAAACCTTACATCATATCGTGATTGTAGGCGGTGGCGCAGGTGGTTTAGAGCTTGCGACACAACTAGGAGAACGTTTTGGTCGACGCAAGAAAGCCCGAATTACCCTAGTTGACCAAAACCTCACTCACATATGGAAACCTCTCCTTCACGAAATCGCAGCAGGTTCACTTAATCCTCACGAAGAACAAACCAATTATTTTGCTCACGCAGAAAAACATCATTTTGAGTTTGTCCTAGGCACCTTAATCGATGTCAATAAAGATCAAAAACAAATTACACTTTCTCCCCCACAGCTTTCTAAAGAACATACTCCCCTGACTCAAAGTCTCAGTTACGATACGCTGATACTTGCAGTTGGTTCTGTATCCAATGACTTCGGTACCGAAGGTGTGCGTGAACATTGCCACTTCTTAGATAGTCGAAAACAGGCTGATATCTTCCAACAAGATTTGTTTCATCTATATATCGAAGCACAAAACCAACCAACTGAACGTGCTTTAAATATTGGCATTGTTGGTGCAGGTGCAACGGGGGTTGAACTTGCAGCGGAACTAATTGAAACCACGAAAAACTTTTATCGATATGGTTTAAAGAAAATTGATCCAAAGCAGGTTAAGATTACCCTAATTGAAGCCTCTGATCGCATTCTCCCTGCACTGACTGAAAAAACGGCTGCACACAGTGCCAAGCAACTGAAAAAAATGGGTATTGAAATTCTGACCCAACATAAAGTGCAAAAAGTCGATGAATCAAATGTCTATTTTAGTAATGGCAGTGTCTTGCACTCCGATATTACGGTTTGGGCAGCAGGCGTCAAAGCACCGAAAGTTCTAGAATCATTTACTGATTTTAAACGTGACAAGATTAATCGTTTAATGGTGTATGCAACACTACAGACTTATTCTGACCCAAATGTATTTGCCTTTGGTGATTGCGCCAACTGTCAATTAGATGCGCGTCAACCGCCATTAGGCCCACGTGCGCAAGTGGCAAGTCAGCAAGCAACATTCTTGGTCGATGCAATGGCCGCACGTTTGTCGGGTTCTCCGCAACCAATGTTTAGCTTTAATGAGAAAGGATCTCTGGTGTCATTAAGCCATAATCAAGCTGTAGGCGAGTTGTTAGGCGATGTCAGCGTACAGGGCTTTATTGCAAAAACCATGTATGTATCGTTATACCGATTGCATCAAGCCAATATTCATGGCTATACCCAAGCAGGTATGCTGACCATGAAGGATTTTCTAACGCGTCGTGTACGTCCAAAAATTAAGCTGTATTGAGTTGAAATTTGATATTTCGTCTCAATATTTAACTAAATCGTTTCAAAAAGTGGAAAATAGTCAACAAAATCTATTTTTCACTTTATGATATACAGCTAAAACTATTGATGACATGGATTCAAAACATGACTGCTATTGCACTTAACCACGTGGTTTCATTCCACTACACTTTAACAAACGCTGAGGGTGAAACACTTGATCAATCTCAAGGTGAACCACTTGCATATTTGCACGGCGCAGGCAACATCATTCCTGGTTTAGAAAATGCACTTACAGGTAAAACTGTAGGCGAAAAATTCACTGTAAACGTTCCAGCTGCTGAAGGTTATGGCGAATATAACCCAGACCTCGTTCAAGAAGTTCCAGCTCAAATGTTCCAAGGTGTGGACAACATCCAACCTGGTATGCAATTCCAAGCTCAAACTGATGATGGCGTTCAAATCGTAACTGTTAAAGCGATTGAAGGCGACAACATCATCGTTGATGCGAACTTCCCACTTGCTGGCCAAGATCTTACTTTTGAAGTAGAAATCGTTGAAATCCGTGATGCTTCTCAAGAAGAATTAGATCATGGTCACGTTCACGGTGCAGGTGGTCACCACCACTAATTCATTTTTGAATTAGATGGAAAAAGCAAAGCTTCGGCTTTGCTTTTTTATTGCCAAGCACTTTTCCAAAATCGAAAAATCGCTTAACGTTATTCAACTTTCGATTACAATCCACAGCTATGTCTCAGACCTATCAACTGATTTGGTTTCGCCAAGATTTAAGAATCCATGATCATGCAGCACTTTGGCATGCGACTCAGGCAGGCCCTACAATTGCACTTATCATTTTGTCCCCTGCGCAGTGGCAGCAACATGACGATGCAGCGATTAAAATCGAATTTTATCTACGTCAATTACAACAACTCAAACAGCAACTTGCAGACCTGAATATTCCCCTGCTGGTTCAAACAATTCCATTTTGGAAAGATATCCCTGATTTTTTCTCACGTTTAATGCAAAAACTTAATATTGAAAATATATATGCCAATATCGAACTTGGGATCAATGAACTCAAACGAGATCAGACTGTACAGCATCAAATCAATCAATATAAAAAAGAATTGATCCTTTTCCATGATCGAACTCTATTTCCAGTGGCCTCTATCCGCAATCAATCTAACTCGCCCTATCAGGTTTTTGGTGCATTTAAGAAAACCTGCTATCAACGTTTACAGCACGGTTTACCCCAATGTTATCCCTCCCCAACGGAGCAGCAACCACTGTCGCTGGATATATCCGCCTTTCAACAAGATGACATCCAAACATTACAACGCGACTATATAAAACAAATCCAAGATACCAACTTTAGCAAATGGCAAGTTGGAGAAGCACATGCACTCATACTCTTAGATCAATTTATTGATGAGCACTTAGCAGCTTATAAAACTGCACGTGATTTACCGGCTGTTTCAGGCACCAGTCAGTTATCAGCCTATTTAAATATTGGGATTATTTCGATTCGGCAATGCCTGCAAGCCCTGTTTAGACAGCAACACGGTCATTTTGAGATTCAATCTGAAGGCCAACAAACATGGTTAGATGAATTACTTTGGCGTGAGTTCTACCAACATATCTTGTTTGATTTTCCCAAAGTCTCCAAACATCAGCCCTTTCAATCCCAGACCCAAAAGATCAACTGGCGAGATGATCCTATTGCTTTAGAAAAATGGCAACAAGGACAAACAGGGATTCCAATTATTGATGCAGGTATGCGGCAAATGTTAGCCACGGGTTGGATGCATAATCGAGTCCGTATGATCTGCGCCATGTTCTTAAGCAAAAACCTACTCATCGACTGGCGTAAAGGTGAACAATGGTTTATGCAGCACCTGATTGATGGTGACTTGGCTGCCAATAATGGGGGATGGCAATGGTGTGCTTCGACAGGCACGGATGCTGTTCCTTATTTCCGTGTGTTTAATCCAACGACGCAATCACAAAAGTTTGATCCTGAAGGCGAATATATCCGTCAATGGATTCCAGAACTTGCCCATCTTGATAACAAAATGATTCATGAACCTTATGCAAAAAATCAGGCTTTAATACTGGATTATCCTAAGCCGATAGTGGATTTAAAGGCCAGTCGGCTACGTGCAATCGATGCATTCAAATCAAATTAAAGAGCTTACATAAGTTAAATAAACTTCTAAAATAGGATACTTTTTATTATTTTGAAATACAGACTATACTGTATGTTACTGTTTATAAAATTATTTTACAAAGCTAACAACAGAAAAACTGTCGTCAAAACTGTAAAATAATGCTAACTTCTTCACAAAAGACATGTATTAAAACTAAAATTATTATGCAAAAAAATCCGGCTCCAGCACTCGTCTTGTGGATTATCTCTGCCCAAATCTTTATGGGTATCGTTGCGTACGAGTGGCTGCCAGCAAGTTATCGCGGAAGCTGGGTGTTTTTACTTATTTTGTTAATTTCAGGGGCTTTTTTAAATGTTGGTATGGCCTTAGTTCTGGGGCTCGTCACATTTGTTGGGGTTGCTGTCTATTTTTTCCTTGACCTCGCCAATCAAACCTATGTCGAACGTCAACTGCTATTATTGTTTGTGCTACCAATTACCCCGATCTTTTTAAGTGCAATACGTCATAATATTCAAAATGCCTTAAAAAGCTTTCGTGCAATCCAAAGTTATGATCGTAATTATCAACACGATATCTTACCGCTGACCGCCTTAAAACATTTCCAAGGCGAATTAAAAAAGCTATTGCAGCTCACGCATAAAGATCACTATAAAATTATTAGCACTCATATCAATAATACCGTACTAATTCGTGAAATGCTGGGCGAAGACATCTGGAAAGAAACCCAGAATAAAATTATGGCGATTCTTTCAAATGAAAGAGAGAGTGTGATTTACCATTTCATTAATGAAGAACTCAGTGAAATTAAAAGTATTGTCATTCACGAACCGAGCATTGATGAACATCACATCTATCCACACTTCATTCAAGACCTTCAGGAACTGACTGTACTCAAACTGCATATTGAGCAACATACTGAATACTTAGTACCTTCCAGTCGAGAGGTGCGCTGATGTCAGTATTACTCAATATCTGTGGTGTATTGGTTGCAACCAGCCATTTCCCAGATACAACCTTGCAGCAATTTTATCAGCAGTACTATCACTGTCAGATCGAAGCAGCAAAAACGGATCTAAGTACTCAAATTCAAACACCGCAAACGGTTGCTGAATTCTTTCCTCAGCCTGTGACATGGTGGCCTGTGTTCACATCTGATCAGTTGGACTCCGAAAGCTTTAAACAATTGGTTGAACAAGGCGTTAAACCAGGTGTGATTTTACCCAATGAATATTTTAGCGCGGTTAAATATTATAAAATTAAAAAAGCCGTCAATGAAGGTGCTATTCCTGTTGCCTTCTATCAAATGGCTCATGCAAAGTATTTTGCAGCTAAAGCAACTTTCTCAACTGCCATTGGCCTACGTCCCTTAGCGGCATTGATTGAAACGGGTTGGGATGAAAACCTGATTGCTCAACCCGCTGGTAGTTATATTATTCAATCAGACCTCCCTGATGAATTACGTATTCCAGCACGTAAAATTCAACATCATCAGCACTATTTTTATCAAGCGATTACCGATCCTGCACAAAGCTCAGGTTATCAAGTGGTAATTAATCCACCACTTGGAATGCCCGTAAATACTATTGAGTATCCAAAACTGGGGATCTCATGGGATCTGAATCGCACACAATTTAGCAGCAGTACGGATGGAGTTGAAACCAGTTTATTTGGCTATATTTTGATTGGGCTAAGTACAGTGGTTATTCCACTGGATTATATCTATTCGGCACATTATCCGAGTTTACTCAGCACATTTGGGAGTTCTATTTCCTGGATTTCTTTATTACTTGGCGGCGGATTACTCCTGATCTTGATTATTTCTATCATTCGTAGGAGAAGAATAAATGCCCGCAATTGATATTCTTTTCTTATTTGGTTTTCTTGGGATCTGGATTCCACAAGCCTTTTGGGCATGGTTGAGCTTTCAGGCATGGAAATATTCTAAAAATGCAGCAAAAGAACTGGAAAATCTGCCTATTCCTGAACGATGGCCCGTATTAAGTGTCTTGATTCCAGCCTATAACGAAGGTGTGGTCATCGAAGACACTTTACATGCGATTGCACAACAGGATTATCCTTCACATGCCTATGAAGTACTACTGATTAATGATGGTTCAAAAGACAATACGCTAGAAATTGCTGAAAGAATGGCGGCCATTTATCCTTGCATTAAAATTGTTAATGTACCGAAAGGTATGGGTGGCAAAGGTAAATCTCGTACACTCAACAACGGTTTACCGCATGCCACGGGAGAACTGATCGTCGTCTACGATGCTGACAGTACCCCTGAACCCGACTGTGTACGTCTATTAGCCCAAACCTTGCTGGCCGATAAAAAATTAGTCGCAGTGAATGGTAAAGTCCGTACCCGTAACTGGCGTGACAGTATTTTGACTCGTTTTATTGCGATCGAGTTTATTTTCTTCCAATGGATTTTCCAAGGTGGCCGTTGGCAGCGTTTTGAACTGTCGACCTTAATGGGCACCAATTACGTAATCTGGCGCGATGCTCTAGAAACGCTAGGTGGTTTTGATGAAAAATCTTTGGTCGATGATACCGAGATGAGCTTTAGAATTTTCCTCGGGCAAAGACGGATTAAATGGGTACCCTACGCGGTTGGTTGGCAACAAGACCCTCCTTCTCTAAGTGTATTTGTAAAACAACGCTCACGTTGGACTCAAGGGAATTTCTACGTTACCAGTAAATATTTACCGATCGCACTTCGAAAACCATTCCCTATCGGCATCGAAATTTTTAACAACATCATGTGCTATGTGCTATTTGTACCTGCGCTGATCTGGAGTCACATCACTTTAACGTTAGGCTTATTGGGTATTGCAGGGATTACCGTTCCTGGTCCATTTACGTTACTTTGGGGCCTATCCTTCTGTTTATATGTCGCACAAATGTGGTTCACCCTATCTTTAGAAAGAGCCAAACCTCAACTATATTTCTTCGCGGTTTTATCTTATGTCACGTATTCACAAGTGTTCTTATTTATCGTGTTTAAAGCGGCTTATGACATGCTTAAAAATAAGATTCAGGGAAACTCGTTACAGTGGTATAAAACTGAGCGTAGCAAGGAGAAAAAATAAATGAAAAATAAAACCTTACATCATCCATTTTTAAAAGCTATGCTTGCAAGTGTAGTCCTCTCCTTGCCCGTATTCACATCTGCGGATACATTAAATACATGGACCTTTGACAACATCAACACGTCCAATAAATATACCATTGAACCGCACTTCTTTTATGTGGGCAAAGGCTCTGAATGGCAGAACATCCGTTTTACTAGCGACTACTCCACAGAGCATTTCACCACTTTACTCGTCAAATTTGATGACAAGCTGATCTACAACACCACCTTAAATGGCGACGGTACATTAAGCTTCGACATTCCTGCAACTCAAAACGGTTTTCATCGTTTAGATTTTATTTTACAGCAGTATTCACCAAATACCTCGCCTGCTGCTGACCGGACTACCTTCTGTAGTGAGGATGTCGATCAGGTAACTTATTTAAGTAATTCTAAAATTGAATATACACGCCACCGCCCCGTTTATCGCTTAAAAGATTTGCCTGATGCTTTATTTAACCCACAGGTTGTCCGTCCAACGCCATTTGTTGGAGTCTTGAAATATAATCCCGCAAATGTCAATGAAGCTTCAATGCTAGGACGTTTGATCAGTGCATGGGGTTCAGTCACGCCTATCCAATGGTATGAACAAAACGCACCAACGGAGCAAACACCCAACTTTTATATTGAAATTGTAAAATCAGCCAGTCCTTTACCTAAAGGGACTTTAGTGCAAATTAGCACTGCCAATGATATTCCAACCTTACAAATTCAATATGACCAACCAGAAAAACTGACCTCTGCAATTAACGGCTTACTCAATTCAGAATATTTACAACAACTGAATACCTCAGCAACCTTTCTTCCCAATAAGCTTGCAGCACCAAACTGGGCTAAAATCAAACAAATTCACACCCTTGCCGATTTAGGTATTAGTGATTTCCGCTTGAACCAAGCTGAAAAAAATCTCTTCCTCAACTTCCCCGCAGTTTGGCAGCCAACGGATATTTTACAAGGTCAAATTGCATTGCGTGTGCAGAGTGGTTTATTGGAAGGCTCTAACATTACTACTTGGATTGATGGCGGTTTTGCGGGGAGTTTGAAAACAGCCAATTTAGATTCGGACCCAGTAAATCGACAATTTAACTATTTTGCCAAAACTATTTCGAACAATACGACCTTTAACTTAAAGCTTGAAAATTCGGTGATTGTAAATTCACAATGTTTACCAACCGCAAAAGGTTCTCTCTGGATTGATACACAAAAATCGACGGTAAAACTCCCGCATAAACTCAAAAATGGGGTTGCATCCTTATCAATGACTTTTGCAACCCATCCAACCATTGCGATTGATAGCAATGCGGGAAGCTTGGAAATCGCGATGATCGTCAGCCAAGTGGCTAAAAAAATGCTGATGACCAATGATCCAATCCCACTCAATCTAGTCAAACTTGATCCAGCAAAACCCGAACTTCTCAATGTACAGGTCAACCCCAATATCTATCGCCAACAGGTATTAATGCACCAAAGCACACTTTACCCACCTGCGACTGTGAATGGCTTCTTGGTCAGTTTCCATGATCAACGCTTTGATATTATTACTGACTCGATGCAAGGCGCTCAAAACTTCACCAAGCTTTGGGAAAAGGTTCAACAAAATATCCCCAATAATGCCAGCAAGATATTGGTGACTGAAAGTGGTCAGGTCTTCATTTTACAAAAGATTATGGTCGGTAACCAGAAAGCCCCTCTTGTTAAGCAATCATCATTCTTTATCTTGGTCGTTATAATCTCTGCTATCATGGTTCTTGCAATTTTGCTCTGGTACTGGCGAAAAAGACCAAATGCTAAAAATAAGGCTGACTAAATCCACAACGTTAATCACGCTTGCTTTATCAGCCCTGTTATTTTTAGGAGGTTGTATTCATCATCTCAAAACAGATGTACAACCTCCACAAATTGAAGGTATGTTCTGGCAACCTGACTTGGCTACAACGCCACCGTCAGGCAATTGGGACTTACTGGGTGTTTCTACTTTCGTGCCACAATGGTCGGTGGTGCAATCTAAATCATGGTTTGATCATGACATGGGTTTAGAAAAATGGGATAAAAACATTAATCTGAAACAGCTCCAGCAAAAAGCATGGGCTCAGCATATTTTACTTGGATTAGCAGGAGAATATGATGAGAAGCTAGCTCGCTCCAATGTATTACAACTTGCTGAAAATTCTAAGAAAATAATAGAGAATACCAAGTTCATTCCTCTTAAAGGTTATTACTTTCCTGTAGAAGCAGACCCAACTTGGATTTGTGTAGATGATCTTGCCAAAGCCATTCGAACTTTGCCCAAACCACTTTGGATCAGTATCTATAGTGGCGAACAAGCACCTGAACATTTAGATTCCTGGTTAAAAAGCTGGTTGCCAAGCCACACAGGTGTATTCTTCCAAGATGGTGTTGGCGTTGGAACGCGTTCACCTCAACAAGCCCGAGTCGTGCTAGAAGACCTTCAAAAAGAATTTGGTAAGGACAATATTGTGATTGTATTAGAATCTTTTCGTCCCGTGAAAGGCGGAAAGTTTCGCTCCGCCTACCCATGGGAAATCATGCAACAACTGAAAGCCTACGAAGGACAAAAAGTGTATATTTTTGACGGTCCACATTATATGAACCGTATGACAGTTTATGCAGTTGCATTGTGGTATAGGCTAAAGTATCGAGCTCATAGCACAGAGATCACTCCTTAAAAACTCTTATAAAAAACCAGTTCAGTACGTGTGTTGTTATAGTTTTCAGTGCCATCAGCTAAAGCATCTTTAAAGTAATGTCCATACAGTCGTTCAATTCTTAATTTTACTGGAACATAGTTAAACGGCTGCCAAGCAACGCCTGCACCATATTCAAATAAATTATTGTAATTTTCGCCTTTAGAATCTGCCAAAGTATGCAGTTTGCCATAGGCTTGTACGGTACCTACTTCACCGCGATATACATTGAAGCCTGAACGCAAGCGTAAATCAGCAATTACATTATAGTCCTCGCGAGAGTAACTCGCGACATTGCCATACAGATCCGTAAAATAATCATTCCAAATCGTACGCTGCTCAATCGCTGGGTTTGCATACCACTCTTGATAGCCAGTGACCCCACCCACTACACTTTCCCGGAATTTATCCCGATTACGGTCAATCAGATCATAGCTGCCACCCACTTCTAAATAAGCACGGATCGGAATTGATTGCCAAGGTTGGTAATTCGCTCCTACGCCAATCGTCACTGCATTCTCATCAATAATTTCTGGACGTACGCCGCCTTTAGATTTTGTGTCACGGTTTAGATTCACAAAGCCATAGACTTGCGCCCGTCCATTATCAAGATTCTTCCCATAACGCATTTTTAAGGGAAAAATGAAATCGTCATAACGTGACTCATAAGACGGGGCAAAATACACATCTTTAAACGTCGAGGGAACAGATGCCCCGCTCAGGTTTTGCACTGCTTGCTGCGCTTTTGTAGCAATTTCAGCGTCGGATGAGGTCGATAAATTCTTAAAAATCACTAAGGCTTCTTTGTTCCTTTTTTGCTGATTCAACAAATACGCTTCTTGTAATTTCAGTTGATCATCTTCGGGTGCAAGCTGTTCAGCCTTACGCACACTTTGAATAGCATCATTTTGTTTATTTAAGCGAATCTGCAAATAAGTCAGACTTTTCCAAACCTTGATATCTTGTGGCGTGAGTTGTCCTAATTCAAGCAAGATTTTCTCAGCTTCTACTGGCTGGCTTTGTTCAATTTTATAAAACTTGTCCCAACGATCATAAATTGGGTTACCTGGTTTATATGCTGCATCCCCTTCTTTGACAAAATCAGAATCAGCACTGAATGCATATTGAACTGGTAAGATAAGACCTAAAATTAATAGTGTATGACTCAGCAGCTTATTTTTGGAATTGTTCATCGCAGATCTCAACTAAAAATACTCAGAATATAGACAATAAAAAGTCAATGTAATCTAAAGTTAAAGTGTTAAATTATTCACATATTATAACCAAATCATGGTTATGCTATCGTTAAAATAAGTTATTTTATAATAGATTAAGTTTATGAATCATCAATAGAATTTTACAAATATTCGCTACATTCACTTTTATAAATAATGAAATTCACTCAATCTAAAAGAGCAAGATTATGTCCTATTCCCAACATGCAGAACCGCATGTGATACAACGTTCTGGCTGGCTGAGAGCCGCTGTTTTAGGTGCCAATGATGGCATTATTTCCGTCACCAGTTTAATTATGGGTATGGCTGCGAGCGGCGCAAGTTCTCATACCTTATTGATTACCTGTATCGCAGGACTCATTTCTGGTGCTACCTCAATGGCAGCTGGCGAATACATTTCGGTCAAATCTCAAGAAGACATTGAAAAATCTGATCTGCGATTTGAGGCTAGAGAACTAGAAAAAAACCCACATGCTGAATTAAAAGAACTGACTCAGATTTATATTTCACGGGGTTTGAATCCTGAGCTTGCCCACGAGGTTGCCAAGCAACTGACTGAACACGATGCTCTCGGTGCACATGCACGAGATGAAATTGGGATTCATGAAAATACTGCTGCCAACCCAGTTCAAGCGGCTTTGTCCTCAGCAGCGTCTTTCTCTTGTGGTGCGGCCCTCCCCATGCTCGCGATTTTACTCAGTCCAAGCACGTGGGTCGCACGCTCAGTCCTGATCACAGGTGTTATTTCATTGGCCTTATTAGGTGCTTTATCCAGTTACTTCGCCCGTACCTCTATGTTAAAAGGCAGTATACGTATTACGTTATGGGGCGTATTGGCAATGGCATTTTCTAGTTGGGTCGGCTCTCTGTTTAATGTCACACCTATATAGAAAGCTAAGTTTTTAATATAAAAATAACGTCTATATTCAACAAGTAAATAGCGATTATTATTTGCAAGCCTTTTTGTTTTTACGTTAAGGTGGTTAAAAATGGAATGAGTAAAGCATCATGTCAATTTTACAATTATTAGAAATAAAACATCCGATTTTACTTGCACCGATGGCAGGCGTTTCGACACCAGAACTTGCTGCAGAAGTTTCTAATCAAGGTGCATTAGGTTCCTTAGGTCTTGGTGCAAATACGCCGGAAGCAGCTAAAGCCCAGATTTTAAAAACTCAAGCGTTAACAGATCAGCCCTTTCAGGTGAATTTCTTTTGTCATCAATCAGAACCTTTGAATCCTGAAACTGCACAACATTGGATTGATTATCTTCGTCCTCAATTTGAGAAGTTTAAAGCAGAACCACCCACACACCTGAATTGTATTTATCCCAGCTTTTTAGACAATGATGACTATCTACATGTAGTACTTGAAACTAGCCCCAAAGCGGTGAGTTTTCATTTTGGGATTCCACACCCCCATCAAATTCAAGCACTAAAAGATGCCGGGATTATCACGATGGTCTCTGCAACCAATTTGCTTGAAGCCCAAGCGATTGAGGCTGCTGGCATTGATATCATTATCGCACAAGGAATTGAGGCAGGAGGTCATCGTGGTATTTTCAATCAACAGTTTGATGCAGCCATTAAGACGTCTGATTTAGTATCCTTGATCACTCAACATTGTACGATCCCCGTGATTGCCGCAGGTGGGATTATGAATGGCGAACAGGCTAGAACCATGCTGAAACTAGGAGCTGCTGCGGTGCAATTAGGTACAGCATTTGTACAATGTAAAAGTTCAAGCGCAAATGCAGCCTACCGTAAAGCTCTATTTAGCCAGAACATTACTCAAATCAGTGCCAGTCTGTCTGGCCGACCTGCACGGGGCTTGCTCGGTACTTGGCATACACAGATTGATTCACCCAATCGCCCCACAGTCCCTGCTTATCCATATACCTATGATTTAGCTAAACAGTTAATGAGTGTTGCTGGCCAACAGCATGATTTTAGTTATGGTGCCTTTTGGGCGGGCAGCAATGTTGCACAAATCAGAGAATTGGAAGCAGCTGATCTGATCAATCAACTGGTCTTAGAAATGAAAACCAACTAAGCCTGTAAATAGAGAAAACCCACTCAAAATGAATGGGTTTTCCTTTAAGACTGCTTAAATTATTTTACCAACCAAAGCCAACACCGACACCTCCAGAGCTCTCTTCTTTGGTGAATGCACCGCCGATAGTAAGTGAGGTGTTTTCGTTAATTATGCGTTGATAACCAATCGAAACGGCCTGTTCCTGTCCCTGAAAACCAGCCCCAACACCCACTCGATTTAGCCCTTTCACACTGGAAGCACTGCTTGCCATATTCATCATTGCAGCAGTCATAGCACCTTGACGATTGAAACGTTCATCCACTTTTTGGAAACGTTGTTCCGTCTCGACTCTATAATCTTGGAATGCACTATTTAGGGCATTGACCCGTTCATTGGTATAGCTATTGGCTGATTTTTCTGATGCCTTTAATTGTTGGTAATTTACAGCATCTGTGTCTTCTGTTGCATTTGCAACATGAATTACCTGACGTTCTTTATCTTTAGCTCCCACTGAAACCGTATTGTCACGATTTGACTCCGAATCATTACCTAATACAACGGCATTTTTTGCCTCAGTATTCACATTATTACCTAACACAAAGGTTTTATCGCCTTTAATGGTATTGTCATTACCAACGGCATAACTCCCATTCCCAGATACAGTATTAGGGTCACCAAAAGCCCCAGAACCATTGCCTGAAACTTGATTGCCAACACCTACAGCAGTTGAACGATTACCTGTTACGACAGTATTGGCTCCTATTGCAACCGAGTTGTCGCCTGTCGCCGAAGCAGCTTGAGCATCCTTCATGCCATTCACTTGAATATACTGATTACTGGCTGTTAATTGAGTTTGTACATCTGCAATTTTACTATCGGTATATCCATTTGCTGTCTGAACCGCGGCTGTTGTTTGCTGGTCGGTATAGTCTTTCGCTCCATGCAAAGATGCAGCTGCTTTTTGATCTGTATAGCTTTTTGCATCATTCAGTACAGATGTAGTTTGCTGATCTGTATAGGCTTTACCATCAGCTGCTTTTTGGTCAGCATAGGTTTTGGCACTATTTAGAGCCGATACTGTTTGCTGATCTGTATAAGCTTTACCATCAGCCACTTTTTGATCAGCATAGATTTTTGCATCATTTAAGGTTGTAGTGGTCTGCTGATCGGTATAATTTTTTGCATTATTCAATGCTGTGGTAGTTTGTTGGTCTGTATAATTTTTTGCATCATTTAAGTTAGATACAGCTTGTTGCTCTGTATGTGTTTTTAAATCTGATACCGAGGTTTTAATTGTACCTAACTGTTGATCAACGGCGACAAAGGCATCACTCACGGTATTTTTCACTTGCCCTTGAATGCTAAAAGTTGGCGCTGTGAATACACCATTACTCCATAATGCACTGCCTCCCAATGTCTGGATAAATGCAGTATTGGTTGTGTCAATACGCGTATTTAAACTTGTCACTTCATTGCCAATTCGCGTATTTAAAGTGCTAACCTCATTTGTTATACGACCATCTACTGTATGTAGTTGTCTACCTGTCACAGCATCCGTTGATGTAGCTGATAAAGTTGCATCTTTCAGATTGGTAATTTTCGTCCCAAATGTGCCTTGCAAAGTAACTGTATCTTTAGCGGCACTGTCATAAATCACTGCGCTTGCAGAAACATTACCTAAGCCATTTTGTAAGGCTGCGATATCATTGGTATTGGTTGTGACTCGACCATCAATACTAGCAACTGTCGTATCTACACCATCAATACGGGTATTTATCGTATTGGTATTGGTAATTATTTTGCCATCTAAACCCGAAACCTCATAACCAATCCGAGTGTTTAATGTATCAACTTCATTTGTTATACGACCATCTACTGTATGTAATTGCTTACCTGTAACAGCATCCGTTGATGTAGCTGATAAAGTTGCATCTTTCAGATTGGTAATTTTCGTCCCAGATGTGCCTTGCAAAGTAACCGTATCTTTAGCGGTACTGTCATAAATCACTGCACTTGCAGAAACATTGCCTAAACCATTTTGTAATGCTGCGATATCATTGGTATTGATTGTGACTCGACCATCTAGAGCACTAATGGCTGAGGCATTTTGACCAATGGCTGTTGTATTGGCTGTGATTTTACCATCTAAAGTCACAACTTCCGTACCAATGCGGGTATCTACTCCATCAATACGTGTGTTGATGGTATTCGCACTGGTTGTAATCTTTCCATCCAGAATCACAGCTTGTTGGTCTATATAACCTTTCGACGTGGTTAAGCTCATCGTCGCTTGTTGATCAGCATAAGATTTAGCATCGGTTAATGTATTAGATAAACCTGTGGTGAATGCTGTATTTAGATTCCCGACTTCTGTTGTCACACGCCCATCTAAAGTGCTGATAGCTGTAGTATTGGCTGTGATTTTACCATCTAAAGTCGTAACTTCCGTACCAATGCGGGTATCTACTCCATCAATACGTGTGTTGATGGTATTCGCACTGGTTGTAATCTTTCCATCTAGAATCACAGCTTGTTGGTCTGTATAGCCTTTCGATGTGGTTAAGCTCGTCGTCGCTTGCTGATCAGCATAAGATTTAGCATCGGTTAATGTATTGGACAAACCTGCGGTTAATGCTGTATTTAGATTCCCGACTTCCGTTGTAACTCTTCCATCCAATGCTGTAATGCTATTATTAGTTGCATGCAACTGTTTACCCGTCACAGCATCTTTAGAGTTTGCATCTAAAGTTGCATCTTTCAGATTGGTAATTTTCGTCCCAGATGTGCCTTGCAAAGTAATCGCATCTTTAGCCGCACTGTCATAAATCACTGCACTTGCAGAAACATGACCTAAACCACTTTGTAAGGCAACGATATCATTGGTATTGACTGTTACTCGCCCATCAATACCAGCTATCGTTGTATCAACACCATCAATCCGCGTATTGAGTGTCCCAACTTCATTGGTCACTCGGGTATTTAAGGTACCGACTTCGGTTGTGACACGACTATCAAGTATTGCAATATCATTAGTATTGGTGCTAACACGTCCGTCAATCCCTGCAATTGTGGTATCTACTCCATCAATACGGGTATTTAAAGTTCCCACTTCATTGGTCACTCGGGTATTTAATGTACCGACTTCTGTTGTGACACGACCATCAAGTGTCGCAATATCATTAGTATTGGTGCTAACTCGTCCATCAATCCCTGCAATTGTAGTATCTACTCCATCAATACGGGTATTCAGTGTTCCAACTTCATTGCCAATACGCGTATTTAATGTACCGACTTCGGTTGTGACACGACCATCAAGTGTCGCGATATCATTGCTATTGGTACTAACGCGTCCATCAATCCCTGCAATTGTAGTATCTACCCCATCAATACGGGTATTCAGTGTTCCAACTTCATTGCCAATTCGGGTATTTAATGTACCGACTTCCGTTGTGACACGACCATCAAGTGCCGCAATATCATTGGTATTGGTGCTAACACGTCCATCAATCCCTGCAATTGTGGTATCGACTCCATCAATACGGGTATTCAGTGTTCCAACTTCATTACCAATTCGGGTATTTAAAGTGCCAACCTCTGTCGTTAATCGACTATCAACACCTGAAATTGTGGTATCTACACCATCAATTCGAGTATTTAAAGTCCCAACTTCCGTTGTGACACGACCATCAAGTGTCGCGATATCATTGGTATTGGTACTAACTCGTCCATTAATCCCTGCAATTGTGGTATCGACTCCATCAATACGGGTATTCAGTGTTCCAACTTCATTACCAATTCGGGTATTTAAAGTGCCGACTTCCGTTGTGACACGACCATCAAGTGCCGAAATATCATTGGTATTCGCGCTAACTCGTCCATCAATCCCTGCAATCGTGGTATCAACGCCATCAATTCGGGTATTCAGTGTTCCCACTTCATTACCAATTCGGGTATTTAAGGTGCCGACCTCTGTGGTCAATCGACTATCAACACCTGAAATTGTGGTATCTACACCATCAATTCGAGTATTTAATGTACTGACTTCGGTTGTAACACGACCATCAAGTGTCGCAATATCATTGGTATTGACTGTTACTCGTCCATCAATCCCTGCAATTGTGGTATCCACGCCATCAATACGGGTATTTAAAGTTCCGACTTCGGTTGTGACACGATCGTCTAGGTTTGTCACATTATTATTTGTCGCATGTAGCTGTTTTCCAGTCACTGCATCAGTTGAATTACTATCTAAAGTCGCATCCTTTAGGTTCGTAATTTGGGTGCCTGTTGCGCCAGCAAGCGTAATTTTTTCTTTGTTGCTGCCCGCATCATAAAAAACAGCATCTGCAACAGTGGCTGTAAGAAGTTTCTTATTGACCGCATCATAATCATTTTGCGCATCTGCTACATTGGTGATACGTTTTTCTGCCCCAGCTTTACCTACAGAGATGGTATTGGCTTCATCAGCAATTGAGCCAGCGCCTAGAGCAACACTATTATCTGCATAAGCTTTACTTTCAGCACCAATTGCTGCCGCTTTATCTCCAAATGCAGTAGATCGAGATCCCGCTGCCAATGCTTGTTCACCAACTGCGATTGCACCACCTTTTTCAACCGCCTGCATCAAGGCATTCATTTCCTCTATCGTGAATGCTCTACCACCTAAAGTCACTGGATGTGTAGGATTACTAGAGTCAAGGGCAAAATCTAAACCATCAATTTTACCTGTCATCGTGGATGAATCCATCTCAATCACTCGACCACTCAAAACAGTTAAAGCTTGAGTCGGATCAAAACTTGATTGATCTTCCAACGCTCCACCCATCACCGAGCTACCATTACCTAAAGCTGCTCCGCCTACACCTGCCGCGCTACTACTTTTGCCAGTCACGCTATTGTAACTACCAACGGCACTACTTGATTGACCTTTTACCAAGTTATTCGAACCTAAGGCACTGCTCTTAAATCCTAAAGCTTGGTTTGTATTACCGACTGCATTACTCCCTATTCCACTTGCTAGGTTATCCGTACCTAAGGCAGCACTCTCCATGGCTTGTGCTTTATTTTCATGACCTAAAGCACTGCTATCCAGACCAGATGCTTCATTTTTATAGCCCAGAGCACTACTGCGTCCCCCCATTGTCGAGTTCTGCAAACCAATAGCTGAACTGTCTACACCTTGCGCGATATTAAAATATCCGACAGCATTACTATTGATACCCAATGCCTTATTACTTGTACCCACTGCAGTGCTATTTTGATGTGCAGCCTGATTATCAAAGCCTAAGGCATTTGAAAAAATACCCGTTGACTCATTGTCATATCCAATACTGGTACTGTTTACGCCTGATGCCTTATTTGCCTGGCCGATTGCCGTACTGGCAATTCCTGTTGCTGTGTTGTTATGCCCCACCGCTGTAGCAATATCTCCAGCAATGTTTCTGACACCTACAGCGGTACTGTGTGTTCCTGCCGCAATATTCTGATTACCAACAGCAGTACTGTTTGTACCAAAGGCAATAGATCCGCCCTGATCAATCGAATTAAGGAAGTTTTGTACTTCTTGCTGACTCACCGCTAAGCCATTGATATGCGTAATTGATGCGGTTGAAAAATCCGATGCAGTGACTGGAATACCATTAATCGCTGTAAGCTTAGTTCCATCATTACTATAGAACGCATAGGTGAAACCTGTTGCGGCACCAATTGCAGTTGATCCTGTTTGTTGGCTTAAGTTATTGCTACCAACAGCAACACTACGTACACCATTTGCAGTATTTTGATATCCAAGCGCATTACTGCCAAAACCCGTTGCAGTATTTTGACGACCCAATGCATTACTGCTTGATGCTGATGCAACATTATAAGAACCGAAAGCATTACTATCCACGCCCGAGGAAGTATTGGCATGCCCAACGGCACTACTATAACCACCAGAGGCAATATTGGTCCGACCTAATGCATTACTGGTAGAACCAATCGCCTTATTATTTGAACCGATAGCATTACTGTTCACATCCAAAGTAATATTTTCATTACCGATTGCATTACTTGCCGTACCAATTGCAGCATTACTACCATAACGCAGCGCATTTACATAAGCTGATTTCTGTTCTTCACTCAATACCATCCCATTCACAGAAGTCAGTTTTGTTGGGTTATCTCGTAAATCAGCCCAACTTGTTGCTGTACTGACCACAGTTATGCCATCAATAGCATCCACAGTTCCTGCTGTTACAACAACACCAGGAGGAGTTCGGCCTGCTGGACTCGTTGCGCTGCCAATTGCTGTTGAGGATTGCCCCACACTGGTATTCAAATAACCAAGCGCACTACTGTTTGCTCCCCTCGCCGTATTACCATAACCAACAGCGGTCGAGTTAGTACCTAAAGTAATACCACCAACACCAAAGACACTGCTATTCTCTGCTAATGCTAAATTTCCTCCCCATTGCAATCGCTCTAAAAAGGCTTGTCGTTGCGTATCATTAACAACAGTACCATTCACATGCGTAATCGTTGCTGTTGTATTACCTGTCGCCGTCACAGGAATTCCATTGATTCCTGTAATTATGCCAAGCCCATTTGTTGTTATCTGTGTAGGTCGTAATGAAGAAATATTCGAACCAACGGCAACACTTGATTTATTCTGACTATAATTATTGACCCCAATCGAAGTTCCATAATCATTGACCGCAACGTTATCATGACCTATTGCACTACCGCCATGCATCAATGCGGTATTGTTATAACCAATTGCGACACTCGCATTCCCTCTCGCTTCGTTTGAATAACCTATCGCTGTACTCGAAGCACTCGTGACGATATTGGTAACACCAACTGCACTACTATTTGTACCGACAGCAATATTAGCGCCGTTTTTCGCTGCCTGAATAAAAGCAGCCACCTTATCTGGGGTAGCAGCTTTGGTCGTGGTAATACCGTTTATAGTAAATGAATCGATATCATCAAGACTGGTACTGGTTGAAGTGACTGAAATTCCTGCAACTTTGGTTAAAGTCGTACCATTATTCTCCGTTGCGTGAGCAATACCCGATGTCGAACCTAATGCTGTATCACTGCTGTTATGGGCATAGTTATCCGATACTGCAATAGCCGAAAACAGGCTTTGCACCTGCCCTAGATTAACGGCATCCGTTCCTTGCGTACCTGCTGCAACATTCGTAATTTGTCGCTGTAATACGGTATTCCCGACTGAAAAACTATTCTCTCGATCTGCAATAGAATTTGCCCCTAGCGCAATACTATTTTTACCTAGCGCTTGAGCCTGATTACCCAGAGCAACGTTATTAACCCTTCTCGCTAAAGCACCAGAACCGATTGCTACTCCATTTGCTGAGGCAGCAGCACCACCAATTGCCACTGCGTGATCCAAAGCCAGAGTTTGATTATTACAGTCTGCTCCAATCGCTACAGCACCATCAACACTAGGACCAAAAAAACTATCACTAATGGCAGAAGCAGTTTGAGTTATATATGTAATATCATTACCTCCGCTCATTTCTATTGTTTTGTTACTCAGGAAACTAGGGCAGGTTATGCCTTGAACAATATTTCCAGCCCAAACATTACTTCCTGTCACCATAGCAATGCTTAAAACTAGCGTTTGCAGACCAAATCCCCGAGATGTAATAGAACGAGTGGTGACAGCCTCCGAAATGCTTACCGCCCCAACGGTATTATCTGCCTTACCAGCACTTCTGGCATTTTCAGATACAACAACCATGCACCCCAGTGATTTATTCCAAATTTTTTTAAAAATGTGATTCATATCCGTACCTATATTTTTTAATCAATCGGTACAATTACAAAACATTACACTAAAGCCTGTATATCACTGAAAACTGGTATTTCGATGAAATCATCACAGTTTTAAAATAAGTAAGCTATTAATTTAAATCATCTTAATAATATTTTTATAATTCTAAAATCCAAAAAATGCCCACATCTGTGAGCATTTTAAAAACTATCAAATTAAGCTAGCTCAACAAGCTCTACAAAGTTTTCTTCTTTTTCTATTAATTTCTCAACATTCCCCAAATTAACTAGATCAGTAATATCCGAAATAATAATTTTAAAATCGAATTGCTGAGAATTATCCATCATTCCTTTATCTTCAATACCACGTACGGTAAACCTTTCACTATCATTTCCAGCTAATTTTTTTGCATTAATTTGTTGAAAGGCATGTCCAATAGAAGAGATCCAATGATAATGGTTATCCACCCGACTTTCGAACCAAGTCCCTGTTGTACCCTTAAAAGCAATTAAAGCAGTGAATGGTATTAATAATCGCTGTTTAGTACAAACCAAAGAAGCTCTGTAGATCTTTCCTGCCGGTACAATGCATTTAATTGTTTGCTTGATGGTTTGAGAGCTGGATTCCGTTGTAGACTCTGTTTTTGAAGTCGCATACTGGTATTCAAAATTCACTTTTATCGTCTCTTCTACATCTACAAAAACAATTCCAGCTTTTGCTTTTACTTCATACCCAAGACCAAACTTGATTGTATGGCTCTTTGTTGTCGTATGGGTTTTTGCCAAAGTACAAGTATCCGATAACTCGGTTGAAAACTCAGTGCCAATGTTACTTTTAGAATTGTCAAAATCGCTATGGATAATCGTAACCTGATTTTTTTCAAGTTTTGCCTGATCTTGATGAAAAATGATTTCAACATCATCCGCATCACTCACATCCCCATATAACCCACCATCATTTTGTGTCCCCTTTTCATACCACTTACCATTGGCTGGATCTTTATTGGTATTTAATTCTTTTTTCCAAAAATCTGTTAATAACGAACGTAAATATAATTTATCTAGATGTTTAACTGACATGGTTTTTCTCCATTTATTCAAATAAGTTTTATTGAAACCATATAAGATCACATTAGACTAAATTCAAATATCACTGAAAACTGGTATTTTAAAAACAACTCTTGATTAGATTTATTTAATAATAAAAATATTTAATAGTCATATAAAATTCAAATAATAGTTAAAATAAAATATATGATCTAAAAATAAGTAATAGAAAAAAAAGAGGCCTGAAAAAAATATTGTAGACATAGACCTTACAATACCTAATTTCAGTGATAGTCAAAAAATCAAATCCCCCCTATGATGACAACTGAAAACAATAATGGTTAAGGATGATTTTTGTGTCTCAGAATGAACTCACTTTACCCGTGCCCGTATTTATTCTGGAAGATGATGCAATCATGCAACAGCGGCTAAAAAGAATCTTACTGGACATTGGTTATACACAAGAGGCTCTCATTTTTGCGCAAAGCCTCTATCAAGCGAAAGAGATACTTAAACAAAGCCCAATTTCATTTGCACTGGTTGATCTCGGATTACCCGATGGCAATGGCATTGATTTTATCGAAAGCCTAAGACAGCTCGATGAAAGCTCGCCCGTTCTGGTTATTTCGGCTTGGAGCACTCAGGAAACGATTTTAAAAGCAATCCAAATGGGTGCAACAGGCTATCTGTTAAAAGAACGAGATGATTTTGAAATTACCTTATCAATTCGGAGTATATTAAGAGGTGGTGCACCTATAGACCCGTTTATAGCCCAACAGATTCTGTCAAAAATTTCATTTGAACCGACAACAAAAGATATTGTAGTCGTAGAACAAAATCATTTACTTTCAGCGCGAGAATTTGAAATTTTAAAACTGGTTTCTCAAGGAATGAGTAATCGAGAAATCGCTGATTTTCTTCATTTATCAAAATATACAATCGAATGTCATATCAAACATATTTATCGAAAGCTTTCAGTGGGCAGTCGCTCCAAAGCCATCAATACAGCACGTTCATTAGGTCTTTTATAAAGTACCTCGTACTGTGCTGGTCGCTTTGCTTAGCACAAGTAGTGCTGGCGAATTCATTGCCATCTATTGCAAATAGCCACTCAAGCTGTACAGCTCAAATCACCTCGATACAGGTTGCAAAAGCAAACCGAGAAAGTCAGACACAACATCCTCAAACCGACTGGCAAACGATAACTTTGCCTGATCATTGGCATCAACGTTGGCCAGACTATACCGGTAGTGCATGGTATAAAATTGCTTGGGATTATCATTGTCCACAGCATCAATACGAACCGATTACCTTAGTGATTAATAGTATTAACATGGCAGGAGAGATTTATCTAAACGACGAACGCCTTTGGCAAGATAAATCCCTAGTTGAGCCACTGTCTCGTAGTTGGAATATGCCACGTTACTGGGATTTACTCCCCTCTACATTAAAACAAGGCTCAAATACTTTATGGATTCGAGTCGTTGGAGTTGCAACCCAAGATCCAGGCTTAGGGCACGTTATCTTAGCAACACCAGAAATCGCAATTCCTCAATATGAAACCTTCATATATGAACAACGCGTTTTAAACTTTTTTAATCTTTCCTTCTCACTGATCTTGGGCCTGATTGCTTTTCTGGTCTGGCTCTTTCGTCGACAGGAAAAAGCTTTTGGTTGGTTTGCTCTAACCTCCTTCTGCTGGGTGATTATTATGAGCAATATTGCCATCATCAATCCCCCTTTTGGCTTAAATACCTTACAAATTGCACGCATCAATATCGTCATGATTTTTATGCATGCAATTTGTGGTTGTTTATATGCATGGCGTTTTGCGCATCAACGTTTTCCCCATATCGAAAGAACCTTTTTGATTGGCTTTATTGTTGTAGCTCTATCCGCTATTTTACTCCCAGATACAGCATTAACATGGTTTTTACTACTCACCTTTATCTGCGCTGTTTTTATTAATATCGCCAACTGTATTTCGTTCCCTTTTATTGCTTATAAAGTAAGACAAATCGAAGCCTATTTATTGGCGAGTGTTTTTGTTTTCTTCTTATTTATTGTACTGCATGACGCGTATCTGATTCTTAGCAAGTCCTCAACTAGAGCTGCTACTGTTGCTTATACAGCGCCTTTAATGACCTTATTTATTGCGATTATTCTTGCTTTAAGGCTTGCCAAAAATGTGAAGAAAATTGAAAAATTTAATCAAACATTGGCACAGAATATTGTTGAAGCAAGGGATGAATTGGCTGTTTCACTGAACACTCAGCATCAACTTGAATTAGAAAATGCAAAGCTACAAGAACGCATACAACTTGCACATGATTTACATGATGGCTTAGGCGGTTCTTTGGTTCGTTCCATGGTGACTGTCGATCAAAGCCATGTAAATCTGAGCAATCAACAATTTTTATCCATGTTAAAGTTATTACGAGATGACTTGCGTCAGGTGATTGATAGTGGCTCAAGTACTGGGGCAAAAGTACCAGATACGCCTTTGCTCTGGGGAGCTCCATTGCGTTATCGGTTTAGCCAGCTATTCGATGAACTTGATATTGCATCAAAATGGTCTTTTCCCGAATCTTGGCAAATCCAACCAAGTCCGCTCGTTTGTCTGACCTTACTACGAGTCGCAGAAGAGGCATTGACGAATATTTTAAAACATAGCCAAGCAAATTCAGTGCGCTTTATCTTGTCTTTTTCAAATGATACAAAATTAATTTTAGAGATTGAGGACAACGGAATTGGATTTAATGTTGAAGCGGTCCAAACTGCGGGAATGAGTGTCGGCCTGAGAAGTATGCAAACGCGTTTAGAACGTTTGGGTGGGACTCTCGTTATTTACTCCAAGGTTGGGAAAACCGCAATAAAAGCATCTCTTCCGATTTAATTTAAATATGTTCCAACAAGTACTGTTGACTTGTTGGAACACTCAGACATTTATTTAATTGCATCAAGCAAAGTATGCTGTGCATTATGTGGCGCCTCACCTTCTACAGGTCGTGCACGATCCCAAACACCATCACCCTGTAACAACCATGCTTGCTGATTATCTTTGAGATAATTCAATAAACCGAGTTGATAGATACGCTTCTTCAACGCAGGATCTTCAATCGGGAAACAGGCTTCTACACGATTAAATAAATTGCGATCCATCCAATCTGCACTTGAACCATAAATACGCGGGTTGCCGTTATTACTAAAATAATAAACACGAGTATGTTCCAAGAAACGACCTACAATCGAACGGACACGAATGTTTTCAGACAGATTTGGCAAGCCCGGACGTAAGCAGCAAATTGAACGAATAATCAGGTCAACCTGTACACCCGCTTGCGATGCTTCATACAATTTATTAATCAATTGAACTTCAGTTAAGGCATTCACTTTAATAATAATTTGCGCAGGTTTGCCTTCTTTGGCATTGGCAATTTCATCATCAATATAATTAATGAGTTGAGCGTGTAAGGTAAATGGCGCATGCAGTAGCTTTTTCGGCTTTGCCATTTTGCCCATACCGGTTAATTCTTGGAAAATACGATGTACGTCTTCACACAGGTCTTTGTCTGTGGTCATCAAACCATAGTCGGTGTAAATACGGGCATTTGTGGCATGGTAGTTACCCGTTCCCAAATGTACATAACGCACCAATTTATTATTTTCACGACGTACGACCAGAATCATTTTGGCATGGGTTTTATAACCTACGATACCATATACCACCACCGCACCTGCTTCTTGCAGGACGTTGGCCACTTCAATATTGGATTCTTCATCAAAACGGGCACGTAGCTCGATCACCGCTGTGACTTCCTTCCCATTTCGTGCTGCTTCGGCAAGTACTTGCACGATTTCTGAATCAGCACCACTACGGTAAAGGGTCTGCTTAATTGCCAGCACTTGCGGATCACGCGCCGCTTCACGCAACAATTGAATCACAGGTGCAAATGATTCAAACGGATGGTGCAATAAAATGTCCTGTTTCTGCATGGCAGCAAAAATACTTTCAGACTTTTTAAATGCTTTTGGAATGACTGGTGTATGTGAGTCATAGCGCAAATGTGGACGTTTAAAGTTCGACAATAAACGCGCCAAATTCACTGGTCCATCAACACGATAGAGCTGCTCTTCGTTTAGATCAAACTCATCCAGTAAATATTCATAAATATGCTTTGGACAGTTATGTGTCACTTCAAGACGAACTGCACGACCAAAACGGCGTGAGCTCAATTCACCTTTTAAGGCTTTGGCAAGATCTTCGACATCTTCATTCAAAGCCAAGTCAGCATTACGCGTGACACGGAATTGATAACAACCTGTTGCCGTCATGCCAGGGAACAAGTCAGAGACATGTTCGTGAATGATTGCCGACAACATCACATGATGCTCTTTACCATCGGTGAGCTCATCAGGTAAACGTACCACACGCGGTAAGGAACGTGGTGCGGGTACAACGGCAAGATCGATCTGACGACCAAACGCATCCTTCCCTTCCAAGGTCACAATGAAGTTTAAACTCTTGTTAACTAAGCGTGGGAATGGATGCGCAGGATCAAGGCTAATAGGTGTGAGTACAGGTGCAACTTGTTCTTGGAAATATTTCTTGATCCATGCCGATTGTGCAGGCGTTAATTCACCACGACGTAAGAAGCAAATATCTTCTTCACGCAACTTAGGCAAAATTTGTTCGTTTAGAATACGGTATTGACGCTCAATCGCTGCATGTGTTGTTTTTGAAATTTGATCTAAAACTTGTTTAGGGGTTAAACCATCTGGCGTGCGGCTTTCATTGCCTAAGGTCAGTTGCTCCATCACTCCCGCAACGCGAATTTCAAAAAATTCGTCTAAATTGCGTGAAAAAATCAGCAGGAAGTTCATCCGTTCTAAAAGGGGGTGAAGTGGGTCGACGGCCTGTTCAAGTACACGAAGGTGAAAATCGAGAATCGAAATTTCACGATTAATATAACGATCGTTGTAACTGTATTCTATGGGCGCTGTTGTCGTCACTGCAGTATTCATACCGAACCTTGTCGCATTATCATTCATCAAGTGATGATTTAAGTATGCTGCAAAATTATGTCAATTTGGTAAAAAAGCCCAAAAATATTGGGCTTTTTTAAAATTTATTTAATTATTGTGGAATTTGTATCGCATTCATATATTTCAAAATGACACGTTTGCGAAATTGCAGCTTACGATCGTTGCGATTGTCTTGATAATACTTCGGATTTGGCAGTAAGGCCGCCAAGAACGCCGCTTGTTCACGGCTTAAACTTTTTGAACTTTTGCCATAATAAAATTGCGCCGCTGCCTCAACCCCATAGATGTTCTGACCAAACTCAACCGAGTTCATATAGACTTCTAAAATGCGGCGCTTTGACCACATCCGTTCCATCATCCATGTGGCAATGGCTTCTTGCCCTTTACGAATGAACGAACGCTTATTATAAAGAAAAAGGTTTTTTGCCAGTTGTTGTGAAACGGTGGAACCACCTGCAACCAGTTCGCCTTTTTCACTATTGCGTTCCAATGCAAATTGAATCCCTGCCCAGTCAAAACCATGGTGATGAATAAATTTGGCATCCTCACCCGCTAAAATAGCGCGTTTGAAATTATCACTAATATTATCGTAGTCACGCCACTCTTGTTTAATCGGCTTAAAGTCCGTTAAATAATCTGCACGCATAAACATCGTGGTTTCAACGGGATGGGTACGCCACCAGACTAAACTAGCAAAGATCCATAATTGAATCAGTAGAATGACGCCGATAATCAACATTACTGCGCGTGCTAAAAAGGCTTTCATTAAAGTGCATCACTCCATCGTGCAACGAATCCATGCTAAGCTATTTTTTATATCAATAACTAGCGTAAACACATGACTGAAACGACTCCACCACAAATTAATCAAAAACTGCAAATACAAACCTGGTGGTTTACTGCGCTACTGATTGCAGTCAATGTCGGATTATTTGGCTGGCAAATTCTTTCAGGGGTGAATATTACCGACCCTGCCCCAGTAGATGCAATCGCTTGGGGGGCAGATTTTACTCCACTGACCTTTACAGGCGAACCTGAACGCTTATTCAGCAGTATGTTTTTTCATTTTGGCATGATTCATTTAATGCTGAATATGTGGGCACTGTACATTTTCGGCAGTGTTGCCGAACAACTATTTGGCCGAAGCTACTATATTGGTCTGTATTTTCTAGCCGGTTTAATGGGCAGTGTACTGTCGAGCTATTTAAGCATTCGTGATGGCTATGAACTGTTGCAGCATTTTGATCCAAATCTGTTGCCACGCATCAGTGCAGGTGCATCAGGCGCCGTGATGGGCATTGGTGCCGCATTGACCGTCGTATCCTTATTTCCACCTTTACCGCAACAACGTTTCTGGCTCGATAAAAAGTCATTACTGATGATTATGGGAATTAACCTTGTCTTTGGTTTTACCGTTTCAGGCATTAATAATGCCGCACATATTGGCGGTATGATCATGGGAGCTTTATTAGCTGCGACATGGTATTTCAGCCAAAAAATGCAAAACAAAGGCTTATTCCAGATGATCGCCTTAGCTATTGGACTGCTGCTACTTACTGCATTTTATTGGTATTGCACAGTGTTAAGCACAGGACTCAATCCTTTATGGCATGAAATCCTGCGCCAGAATCAGTCAACATTTTAAGACTGATTCATTTCTCTCAAACTTTGTAGCGGTGGAATATCGCATAAATAACTCAGGCGATAACGACCGATTAAAGTACAAATGATCATCATGCTCAGCGGTAAGATCAACCAAATTTCAGGATGCCATTGCACGGCCATTTGCATCCTGTGACTGGCAATTGCACTGATCACCTCTGCAAACAAACACGCCACTACACCTGACAACAATCCAATAAAACCAATTTCAAGACTGAGCATCCGTTTGAGCTTATTCTTGGCAACACCAAATGAACGTAATAAAGCGACTTCTTTACGACGCTCATCCATCAGCACATTTAAACATGCAATCAGTACCAATACACCAGAGAAGCCAACCAATGCAGCGAGTACCGTGACAATCTGTACCAGCACATTCACCAAGCGTTTAATTTCATCAAGAATCCGTCCGACATCAATAAAGACGGTATTGGAAAATTGCTGAATCAATTGCACCATTTTCGGCTGATCGGCAGGTGGCAAATAGAAGCTGCCTAAATAACTGCCCGCGTTTTCATCCATGGTTTCTGGTGAGAAGATGAAGAAAAAATTCGGACTAAAGCTTTCCCATTCGACAGTACGTAAGTTCACCACCGTTGCTTCTAAGGTTCCTTCAGGCAAACTAAAACTGAGTTGATCACCAATTTGAATACCAAGCTCATGTGCGGTTTTTTCCTCAACTGACACTTGTCCTGCTTTGCTAAAGTTTGCAACCCCTTGGGTAATCACATTGTCTTTAGGATAAAGACTGGCTTGAGTCAGATTGAGCTCACGACGTAATGAGTTGTTTTTCTTGACCAATTCAGGCGCGAATGCATGTCCATTTTTGGCCAGTAGCCGTCCGCGAATATTGGGATACAGTGGCGTTGATTGCCAACCATTTTGCTCAATCTGTTGCTTAAACTGGGGCATATCAAACGGCGGCAAACCATAAACAAATTGGTTCGGCGTGCCCACAGGCAATTGCTGTTGCCAGCGTTGCAGCAGATCGGTTCTCAATACACTCAATACCGTAATCAAGCTTAGGCCTAAAGCCAGTGCGGTGATCTGCAAAGCGGTTTGATGTGGAATCCGTACATAAGCCGCTAGAGGATGTTTCAGTTGTTTAATCGCTTTGAGTAGCAGCCAAATCACAGCATACATCATCGCGCAAAGCAGTAAGATTGCGCTGAGTACCAACAAGCTCAACTGTAGGTTATCACTCAACACCAAACTAAACAGAATCAAGCTGACAATACCAATCGCAAACATTGCCACATAAGACTTCCGTGAACGCTCCTGTTGGCGAATCACCCGAATCGGTGGTGTGTTTAATAATTCCCAAATGCTTGGCAAAATAAAGCCAATCAACACCATCACACTGGTAAAGATCGCAATCGGTAAGGCATAAAGTAGATCGACGACTGCGAAGCTCAATTGCAGTTGCGGAATCAATTGCAACATCAATTGCAATAA
The DNA here is from genome assembly GCF_013072675.1 of Acinetobacter sp. Ac_3412. NCBI lineage: Bacteria > Pseudomonadati > Pseudomonadota > Gammaproteobacteria > Moraxellales > Moraxellaceae > Acinetobacter > Acinetobacter sp. Ac_3412. The sequence continues at coordinate 126,276 of NZ_LXUJ01000008.1, forward strand.
ACCATAACCCAAAGCAATCCCAATCAAACTTCCTAACACAATCGACAAAGCACTGACGATTCCAAGCAAGGCAATATAGGCCAATAAAATTTGTCGCTTACTCGCCCCCAAACAACGCATCAATGCAATATGATCTTGATTCTGCTGTACATAACGCTGACTGGTTAAAGCAATCGCGATACCACAGAGTAAAATGGTCAATAGATTGGCCAGCTGTAAGAAAGTATCCAAATTTTCAATCGGCTTCATTAAGCGGGTATTGGATTGGCTGGCATCTCTAAGTTTCAGTGAGCTTTGTTCACCTTCAAGTTGTTGCTCTGCAGCCTGGTCCGTACCTTGTTCATCTTTCTGAGATTGTTTAAAAATCTTTTTATAGGTCTTGATTGGTTCAGGTTCACCCGCAAGCAGCAATCGATATTCAATTCTGCTTCCAACCTGAACTGCATTGGTTTTGGCAATATCGGCTTGGTGAATAATCACCGTTGGAGAGAACCCTGAAAATCCAGTCTCTTGATTAGAATCACGTTCAATAATGCCCGTGACTTTAAACTGAGCATCGGCAATTGCCAGTGGCTCCCCCATTTTTGCATGTAATAAATCCATCGCCCTTTGACTTAACCAGACCTCTCCTGGTTGTATCGCCTGTGCCTTGGGCTGAATCACCAACTGACCACGTAAGGGAAAATTTGCATCTACAGCTTTGACATTCACCATCACAAATTGATCTTGGGTATGTGCCATCGAGCTAAATACAGTCACAGGAGCATGCTTTAACTTCAGTGCATCGGCCTGTTGCAACCAATTCGGCTGAATGGGATCTTTGTCTGATAAAACCAGATCCCCTCCCAACATTTCGGCAGCTTGTAATGCCACCGCATTTTGGACTTGAGTATTACTAAACTTGAGCGCCGTGGTTGCACTGATTGCCAAAGACAATGCAATAATCAGCAGATATAAGCCCCCAGTACGAAAACTTTGTAACAGTAAGGGTTTCAGGACTGAACTCATACCCCCTCCTGCTGCTTGACGATTTCCTGAATTTGACCATCGGCGAGTTTGACATGGCGTTGGCAAAGTGCAGCCAAGTTTTGATCATGGGTGACTAGCACTAAGGTGGTACCGAGTTCTTGATTTAAATCAAATAACAGTTGTTCAATCTCTTCCGCAGTTTGTCCATCCAGATTCCCTGTGGGTTCATCTGCAAAAATGATTTTTGGCTCTGCAATTAACGCCCGTGCAATCGCAACACGTTGTTGTTCTCCTCCTGAAAGTACTTTCGGTGTTTGCTGTGCTTGTCGAATCAGTCCGACCCGTTCCAACCACGCCAGTGCTTTTTGTTCGGCCTGCTTGAAATTAAAATCGGGTTGTAACCGTAACGGCAGCATCACATTTTCCAAAGCGCTTAACTGTGGCAACAACTGAAAAGATTGAAAGACAAAGCCAATATTTTCTAAACGGACACGAGCACGTTGTTCTTCAGTAAGCGTATGAACAGCTTCGCCGCAGACCCATAATTCGCCCAGACTCGGTCGATCCAATGTCGCGAGAATACCTAATAGCGTTGATTTCCCCGAGCCCGAACGGCCAGTAATCGCAATCTGTTCACCTTGATAGATGTCTAAATTTATATCTTTTAAAATGCTCAGACTTTGCTGATTGATTTGAATGTTTTGTGTAACTTTTTGGGCAGAGATAATCGGTTGTGGCATGATGTCACGTATCCTTTAGGACAAATTTGAAATACGATGCAAAAATCTAAAGTTATCTGGTCACTATCAAAAGCTGTGGGAATCATCGCCATTGGCTTGATCCCAACATTGGTTTCAGCAAAGACTATTTTAATTTTGGGTGATAGCCTGAGCGCAGGTTATGGTATCGATGTAAAGCAAGGCTGGGTTCAATTATTACAACAACGCCTAGACCAACAGTATCCGAAACAGCACAAAGTGGTCAATGCAAGTGTCAGCGGCGAAACCACCAGCGGTGCCTTAGCAAGACTTCCGAAGTTATTACAAACCTATAAGCCTGAAATCGTGGTCATTGAGCTTGGTGGCAATGATGGCTTACGTGGCCAACCACCACAAATGATTCAAAAGAACCTTGCTCAATTGGTACAACTGAGCCAAAAACAGAAAGCCAATGTTTTACTGTTTGGTATGAAAATACCACCCAATTATGGGACAGCCTATAGCACGGCTTTTGAAAATAATTACAAAATTGTAAGTCAGCAATATAAAGTCAAACTGTTGCCGTTCTTCCTTGAAGGTGTGGCTGGGCAGAAACATTTAATCCAGAATGATCAAATCCACCCCAACGCCAAAGCGCAACCGATTATGCTGAATATGGCTTATCCCTATATCAAAGGCGCCTTATAAGCACTAGTTGAGTCGCTCAAGCTGCTTAGCCGATATTTTTCTTAAAATACACCACACGTTCAGTTTCATGAAAACCGAGTGTTCGATGCATTGCATGGCTAATATGATTGTCCAGCGCTGCATCTGAAGCGAACTCAGTACATGCAAATTGTTTCGCCCATTCCTCTACGAACTGAACCAACTGGGTCGCGATGCCTGAACGGCGATATTCAGGTAATACATAAATCCCTTCAAGAAAAGCCACAGGTGATGTCTCTGTACCATTCACATATTCATATCGAATCGAAGCTTCCAACATGCCAATTGCTTGTTGGGTGTCGGTATAAGCCAATAACTGTAAAGTATCGGTTTGTTTAAGTAGCTGGTGCATTTCCTGTAAATGCGCATCTTCATGATCAGGCCAGAGCAAACTTCTTAATGCTAGCCAATCTGATAATTGTGATTCAGATATCGGCATAATATTCATAGTGGAGCTGCTCTTTGAGTGAAACATCCAAATTTTATTAATGAAGTATAAAGCATGAATGATAAAATAATGGCGAGTCTCTCAACTCGCCATCTGCTTTAAAAATCGAAGAAACTGACTTCACCTGTTTCCAGTGAATATTCAGCGCCAACCACAATCATTTTGCCTTTCTCGATCAGACTTTCCAGCACGGCTGAACCATGACGTAATTGATTCACTGAAGCAAATACATTGGAACGAACCGCATGAGCCGACAGTTTTTTCAAATCATTTTTTAAATCTGTTTGCATCAAGATTTCAACCGAAGGACGTACCCGATTGACAATCGACATCAAATTTGACGATGGCGGTTGCTGAGGGTTCATCAAGGTATCAATCGTCGCTTGAATCGCACCACAGTGACTATGCCCTAACACCACCACAACAGCACAATCATAACGTTCTGCTGCAAACTCAACACTCCCCACCTGTGACGGCGCAACGATATTGCCGGCTACACGAATCACGAACAAGTCACCTAAACCTTGGTCAAACACCATTTCCGCAGGTACTCGGGAATCAGAACAACCTAAAACAATCGCAAAAGGATTTTGTTCACTTGCCATTTCGGCACGTTCTTGGTGAGACAATAATTTTTGTTGAACTGCCTCTCCCTTTACAAAACGGGCATTACCAGCTTTTAAACGTTCTAGGGCTTCTTGAGCAGTGAGCATGCTTAAATCCATCTATGGTTGACATGAGCAAATAGTGTAATGTGCGCCTGTTTGAAAGTCACTGACAAAAATAAAAACTCTCTGGACGCTTGCTAATGTTTTAATCACGGAAATAATGGAAAATTGATGATTTCATTGGCAAGAATTTCCATACAGCTGTAGATTATGCAAATGACTCCTTCAGCACTTTCCCCAATAATCAATGGGCGTAAAAATAGATCAAGGACAGAACAATGAATACAAAAAACCAATTTGCAATGCCCTTCCGCAGGACACTCACAGCAGCTTTACTGGCATGCAGTTTGACTACCGTTGCAATCAGCACCACACAGGCTGCGGAAATTGAGATGAGTTTCCAAAACCTACTGCAACAAGAGCGTGCTTGGGCAGGCTTACAAAGTAAAACCTTAAAAGTAGGTGATATTACTTGGTCATATAGTGAAGGTGGCCAAGCAGGTAAACCGATTGTCATTTTGATTCATGGTTTAGCCGGCAGTCGCGATAACTGGAACCGTGTCGCACGTGCCTTAACTGCAAACTACCATGTGGTCATCCCTGACTTGCCTGCCAGTGGTGAAACTCAGGTTCCAAAAGATTTTGATTATTCTGTACCCAACGTGACTGAAAAACTGCGTCGTTTTGTTGAAGCAGCCAACCTCACCGGCCCAGCCCATGTGGCAGGTCATTCACTCGGTGGTTCAATTGCGATGCTATATGCAGGTCAATATCCATTTGAAACCAAGAGCTTATTCCTGATTGATGCGGCTGGGGTATATAAATCTGCCACTACACCTTATCTCAAAGATCCAACCCAAGTAAGAAACATGATTGTGAGCAAGAAAGGAGACTTTAATTTCTTGATGCAGCAAGCCATGCATACACCACCATTCATTCCTAAGGAAATTGCACAAGCGCAAGAGAAAATGATGATTGGTCAGGTTGAGCAAACTCAAAAGATGGTTGATCAAATCATTGCCTTGAATAAGCTCTACACACCAGACTCATTTGCCTTATTGGCGCGCTCAATTGATGCACCCACCCTGATTTTATGGGGTAAACAAGATAAAATTATTAATGTTGAAGTTGCACCTGAGTTAAAATCACTGCTGAAAAATGCACAAGCACCTGTAATCTTAGACAATGTTGGACATATGCCAATCTTGGAGGCAGATCAATTGGTGGTTCAGCAATATCTACCTTTCCTCAGTAAGATTCAGGCACAAAAGCCTGCAGCAATACCTTCACCCTAAATTTAATGAGCGATTTGAGATTTTATGTCGAAACACCCCATGATAGAACAACTGATTGATGCACAACTTGATTTTCTAGAGCAGGAGTTTGCACAGGCAGAAACGATTCAACACGAGTTTAAACAGTTCTATCATTGGTTACGCTTACAACAGTTACAGCATCTTTGGTCGTTTGAACAAATCTTTGAACTGATTGAAAAGCAGATTTTGGCCACACCTGCCAGTCCATTTTTAATCGAACAAATTGCTGAACATATTCGTTTTGCCTTGATTCATCCGATCAATGATCAAACCACGATTGAACAGGTCATTCCAGTCCTGACCATCGACTCAATCGCCCAGTATGTAGCGAGCAAGAGTGGACATCGCCAACGCTTGATCAAAACAGTAGTCAATAACCCTGCTTTTTCTGCATTGATTACCCAACTGATTCAACACTCAATCCAAGATTATCTGGATAATTCCATGTCAAAACGTGTTCCTGGGGTTGGACATTTTATGAAAATGGGAAAATCTGTTTTAGAAACAGTGACCGATTCTAATCTGAATGACACCATTAACCACTACTTACAAAAGAACATTTTAAAAATCAGTCAAATGAGTGAAAAGGTGTTAAATCAACACTTTAATGATGACAAGCTCTACCATTTTCAGGCCAACCTCTGGCATAAAATTAAAGTCATGCCTTTATCGGTCTTGCGTAATTATTTCGAGGTACAAGATTTACCTAAGACAGTGGGTATGGGACATGAAATTTGGGAGCATATCCGTCAAACCCTTTACCTAAAACAGCAAGTGCATGATGGCGTCTATGCATGGTATGCCCGTAATCAGGAGCGAACCTTTGATCTTTTACTACGTGACCTAAATATTGATGAAGCCTTGATTGAAAATGAACTGAGCCATTTGCTCAGCCCTGTTTTACAGCAAGTGATTACAACTGGTTATTTGAGGCAGCGTGCCCGCACGTATTTAGAGAAATTTTATTATTCTGAAGCAGTCAATCAAATCTTAAATAAACAAGGATAAGGCATTTGCTGCCCTATCCTTTCCTTACTATTATTTAGAAGCTATAGGTCACGCCAAGATTGTAACGGCGACCATCTAATACATAATTATAGGTCGCTGTATCAATCTCTTTATCAAACAAGTTATAGATCCCCGCAGCCACTGCGATATTTTGTGTAGGCTTATAATTGACCCCAACATCCACCATGGTATATGCAGGTTTACCTTTCGCCATTGCAGTACGGCTCAAGTAATCTGAGGTTTTACTACGATAGTTAACACGTCCCCAACTTGAGAACTGATCATTAATTTCCCAGTCAGCGGTGGTGTTAAACATGTGCTTTGGCATTTCATTTAAAGGTTTGCCTTTATTCACACCACTCTTTTGTTCGGTATCCGTGAAGGTATAGTTTGCACTTAAGTTCACATTCGGAAGGACTTTCCAGCCAAAGGTTGCTTCCGCACCACGCATACTAGCCCTATCAACGTTCTCACGTAAGCTGACAAAATCGAACTTCTCGCCCAACCAATCACACTCTAAGGCGCCAACATTTTTACCCTGACAGGTTCTCACCTCAGTGATCTTGTCTTTAAACTCACTATTAAATAGCGTAAGGCCAGCGGTCAGGTTATCTAAGTTATCCCAGTTGAAAGAAACCTCATAGTTGACACTTTTCTCAGGTTTTAGATCTGGATTCCCTACAATCACCCCTTTACTCTGACCGCCCCCCGTTGCTTGCCCCCACTCTGCGACTGTGGCACGAAGTGCTGGGGTTTTATAACCTGTGGAAACACCACCTTTAATCACCCAGTTATCATTGAGTCCCCAAACCCCATAGACTTTCGGACTCCAGTGATCACCAAATTTTTCATCTTTATCTAAACGCAGCGATGTAGTTAGAGTGAAATCATCCACAATGTTCCAAGCATTTTCGGCAAATAAGGCCCAACTATAACGATCAAGGTTTGAAACAGGTTTCGCCCCACCCACACTTAATTGGTTACCTTTGTCATCTAATTCTTCTTTTAAATACATACCACCAAAGCTCAAGCTATGACGATCAAAATTAATTTTATTGATGGTATTAAAGGTGGTGTTGGTCGCTTCCATATTACGTGATGGATTTTCATTTTCCTCACGTTGAATATATGAGTGCGTTTCGACTGCACCAATCTTGCCACGATGGGTTAAGCTATATTCAGTACGATAATAATCAGTAAGCGAATTAGCAGGTTTGTTTCGTCCGGTTTGTACAGGAGAAATGCTCTTTCCAACCGTTGCATCTCGATTTTGAATTGAACGTTGATATTCTAAATCGATGGTGTGATCATCGTTCGGTGTTAGGCTAAATGCAGCCCCACCCGCACGAATTTTTTGCTTGCTATAACCACCATAAATTTCATCTTCATCACGCTGCGAATACAGGCCATTGGCTTTAAAAGACAAGAGATTGGCGATCAAAGGGCCTGCAATATAGGCATTGGTTTGGTATTGATTACCTGAGTCAGAATTTTCCTGCAATGTGGTATCAAGCTTGATTGATCCAGTCCACTCAGTAACGTTTTTCTTGGTAATGATATTAATCACACCACCCATTGCGTCTGAGCCATATAAACCAGACATCGGCCCACGAATCACTTCAATACGTTCAATCGCACCAATATTTGGCAACCAACCCTGCTCAATCCCCGAGTTATCACTATTTGGTCGTACAGAGCGGGTATTTACTTTTTTACCATCAACCATAATCACGGTATAAGCACTGCCCATACCACGGATACTAATATCGCTTGAACTGCCCCCACCTGTGACCACCACCCCTGGCACGTCTTTAAGTGCATCCGTCACATCACGATACGCTTTTTTATTAATTTGTTCTTGTGTCAGTACCGAAATCGAGGCTGCCGCTTTTTTAATATCTTGTTCAAAGCCGCTTGCAGTCACAACAATCTTGTCTAATTGCACTGCATCTTTATTGGTTTGAGTTTCTGCTGCATGTGCAACGGCCATCATACCGCTCAACACAGAAATTGTGAGTAGTGATTGACGTACGATTGTATTGGACATATTCCCACCTGATTCAGAAAAAATCTTAAGATTTGCTTAAAAATTCATGAGAATTCTAACAAAAAACAAATAAAACTCAATAAAAATGATAATTATTATTATTTATGAATTCACTTTGTTTTGCATACATCTATTTATAGAATAAGGAAAAATCATCTCAGTTTTGATTAAACAATAAAAAAAGCCCTCGAAAGGGCTTTTAAAAATACAGTAAATTTCCAGCGATTATTTAAAATAAGCGCCTTCTGCTTGTGTATGATCGGTTTGATCCACTACACGCTGTAATTCAGGCACATGCTGTCTTAAAGTGGTTTCTACACCTTGCTTCAAGGTAACATCAATCGCAGAACAACCTTGGCAACCACCACCGAATTTCAATACAGCAGTTAAACCATGTTCTGGATCATTATTTACTTCAACCAAACTACAATTACCGCCATGTCCTTCTAGACCTGGATTAATTTCAGATTGCAGTACATAGGTAATACGCTCTTCAATTGAAGCATCTGGGCCGACACGCGGTACTTTCGAGTTTGGTGCACGGAAGGTTAATTGACCACCAAAACGATCTTTGTTGTAGTCAATTACGGCGTCAACCAAATACGGAATTGAAGGTGCATCAACATAAGCAGGAAAATTAGGATAATCCTGTTTATAGTCTGTCGGCACCACTTCTTCAGGTGCGCTATATGCCATACAACATTCAGCACGTGGAGTACCTGGATGCTCTACAAAAACACGAACGCCAATTCCTGGGGTATTTTGCTTTGCTAATAAATCACCTAAATACTCTTGTGCAGATGGAGTAATTAAAAGGTTTGGAATTTCTTCTGCGACAGCAGTGTTGGTGTTCTCAGTCGACATAACAATAATCCTCAAGCTGATGTCGTTATATTAACCGAAGATGGAGGGTAATAAAAAAAAATCAACCATTTTTGTAGGAATTCTATGCAAGAACATTGTTTATTAAGTTTTTAATGGCATTATTGCTTAGACACTGATCAATTTAAAACCTATATGTTACATCTACCCTTTGGTCACACTGTGACTCTCATCATTATTACTGTTGCAATCTCCTTATTGGCCTTCTCCAATCAGGCGGTGATGAACCGTTTGATCTTTTGGCCTCCCGCAATGCAACGTGGGCAATATGACCGTTTTATCACGCATGGTTTCATTCATGCTGATGGCACGCATCTATTGTTCAATATGATCACGCTGTTTTTCTTCGGCAATATTATCGAAAGCTTCTATCGTCAGTTTTTCTATGACATGGGCTTTGTTTTGTTCTATTTGGGCGGACTGATTGTTGCGATTTTACCGAGCTATCTGAAACATCGTCATGATGCACGATGGGCGAGCTTAGGTGCTTCTGGTGCAGTTTCAGCGGTACTGTTTGCCTATATCCTGTTCCAGCCTTGGAACTTGATTTTTGTGTTCTTCATTCCAGTTCCTGCGATTATTTTTGCCATTTTATATGTGGCCTATAGCATCTGGTCAGGTAAACGCGGCAATAGCAATATCAACCACAGCGCCCATCTCTGGGGTGCTGCCTATGGCGTGGTGGTGACCATCATCTTGGAACCAAGGGTTGTTCCACATTTCTTGAATCAACTCACCAAAATCCCATTTTAAATCATCTTAGAAATAAGCCCCTATATTGGGGCTTTTCTTTTTTTAAGATTAATAATCAAATTTTAATTATTTTTATCATAAAAATCATCTCTCTAAACTCGCCCTAATTCTTCTATAAAATTAAGTCGATTCTAATGTCTCGTAATAGCCTTCTTAGCACACTTTCTATCGCATTATTTAGCCTTTCAATTTCAGCTTGCAGCAATAATGATTCTGATGACTCCAATACCGTGGTTGAAACCAAGAAACAGCCCAACATTTTATTCATCATGGCAGATGACTTAGGCTATTCCGACTTAGGTGCTTTTGGTGGGGAAATTCATACCCCGAATATCGATGAACTGACCCGAGCAGGTCGTATTTTAACGGATTACCATACCGCGCCGACCTGCTCTCCAACACGCTCACAATTGATTTCGGGGACTGATCACCATTTAGCAGGCATTGGTGCAATGGCTGAGCTCACACCTGAGCATCTAAAAGGTCAACCGGGTTATGAGGGTTATTTAAATGAACGCTCACTCTCGATTGCCGAAGTCCTGAAAGACAATGGCTACCGAACCTATATTAGTGGTAAATGGCACTTAGGCTTGACCGATGCAACCAACGCACATGCCAAAGGATTCGATCACTCATTTACGTTATTGCAAGGCTTAGATCTACATTTTAAACAAGCACCAAGTGCCTATAAGCGTAATGCCACTTATACCGAAGACGGCAAACAAGTTCCGATTTCATCCTTACCTGATGATTTCTTCTCTACCAACTACTTCACCGACAAACTGATCAGCTATCTAGAATCAGGTAAAAACTCAGGTAAACCGTTCTTTGCCTATGCTGCTTACACCGCACCACATTGGCCTTTACAAGCACCTGCTGAATATCGTGATCGTTATCGTGGTGTTTATGATGCTGGCTATGATGTGATTCGCGATGCACGCATAGCCCGCCAAAAACAACTCGGATTAATTCCAGCAAATTTTAAAGCGGCAGAACCAATCGCCACGCAAAATGCACCACAAAAATATGCTAAGTGGAATGAGCTTTCAACCGAGCAAAAGGCGCTTGAAGCGCGCAGAATGGAAATCTACGCAGGTATGGTCGAGAATCTGGATGCCAATATTGGTCGAGTGATTCAGTATCTAAAACGTAATAACTTATATGACAACACTTTAATTTTCTTTGTTTCCGATAACGGCGCAGAAGGTTTTATTCGTGGCAATTATGGGGCTGAGTCAGGTTTTGATAACAGCATTAATAACGTGGGGACATCAAGCTCTTACCACTATGTTGGGCCACGTTGGGCTGAAGTCAGCGCTGCACCCTTCCATCTCTGGAAAGACACTGCAGGTGAAGGCGCAACCACAGCACCTGCAATTGTGAAGCTCCCTTATCAAAGCAAAGCCCAAGCCACGCATCATGGCTTTGCCTCAGTCTTGGATGTGTTCCCAACCGTACTCGACTATGCCAATATTGCCGTCCCACAAGGTCAATACAAAGGCCGTCAAATCAATACCCCAAGCGGCTATTCGTGGAAACCTGTACTCGATAATAAAGCGCAAGCAATTCGCCCTGCCAATTTCAGTTTTGCCGATGAACTGCATGGCAGTAAATATGCACGTCAAGGCGACTGGAAAATTGCATTACAAGGCAAGTCAGAACTTGGCACAGGTACTTGGGAATTGTATAACCTCAAAAATGATCGAGGTGAAACGCAAAACCTTGCTCAAGATAATCCTGCCAAGTTACAAGAGCTGGTAAATGTGTATAACCAATACACCCAGCAAAATGGTGTTAAGGAATACAACCTTAAATGAAGTGGGTATGCTTTTTAATCTCACTGAGTAGCCTGTCCCTCGTGACAGGCTGTAGCAAAGTTAAGCCTAATACTGCTTATCCTCATACACAAAACAGCACCGTGGCTCCATTGGGCTCATTACAGCAATGTCAACAGTATTCGGGCTTACCTGAGGCATGGCAAAACAGTAAAACCGCTGGGATGGTGTGGGTTCCTAAAGGTTCATTTCAACTGGGTTCAAACTTAGCCTACCCTGATGAGCTGAATTTTGGCCAAGCACAGCGGCAAGTGGCTGGCTTCTGGATTGATCAAACCGAGGTGACAGTTGCCCAATTCTCCAGTTTTGTCAAAGCAACAGCTTATATCACCGATGCGGAAAAACAGAAACAAGCTGCAGTATTTTCTCCTGATGTGAATAACCCAAATCAATGGTGGCAACTAAAAACAGATTACACATGGAAAACACCCAATGGTGCTCAAGGTCAGCCCCCATTGCCGTCTGAACCAGTTCGCTATGTCACTCAAAATGATGCTGAACACTATGCCGTTTGGTTGGGACGGGATTTACCTACAGAGCAAGAATGGGAATACGCAGCCAAGGCTGGTTCGAAAACCGATACCCCTTTACACCAAGCACCACAGGATGCCCATCAACATCCACAAGCCAATTATTGGCAAGGTGAATTTCCTTTCAATAATACAGTTGAAGATCATTTTCAAAGTGTCGCACCCGTCGGCTGCTACCCTGCCAATGCCTTTAAGCTGTTCGATATGATTGGTAATGTCTGGGAGTGGACCTCATCTGTTTATCACGGCGCACATGATCAACACATGGGCAATTATGCAGAACTGCGTCAACAAAACAGCACCGCAACGCAATATGTACTTAAAGGCGGTTCTTTTCTATGTGCCTCCAACTTTTGCGCCCGTTATCGAAATAGCAGCCGCTATCCACAAGAATTTGACTTGGCGGCAACGCATGTCGGATTTAGAACGGTTTTACGTACAGCTGAATGATACAAATCTCTGTTAAAAACCTGCATCCTTCTGCTAGCTGAAACCGACTGATCGATTTACAGTAGAAGGGAAAGCAATAACAATAGGATGCAAGGATGAAAATAATACTGCTCTGCTTCAGCACTTTACTTACATTCGGCTTATCAGCCTGTGCCGTACATACCCCACATGGCAGCGTCATTGTTGATCCAGACAACCATCATGATGGTCGTGGTGATTTCTGCCCTCCAGGACAAGCCAAAAAAGGACGCTGCTAAACCCCAATATGCCTAAACGTGCTAATGCGTTTAGGCATATTTCGTTCAAAGCTGATTTAACTTTAAATACTCATTTCATCTGATAATTGCATAAGAAGTCACATTTTTTTAATTTAATAATTTCATTTAGTTAAAATCCATATAGACTATATGGAATATATTCTATTTTCGATGGGATTTTAGATGACTCTAAGCCAACACAGCCCAGTCGTGGACATCTTGAATAAAGTTCAGCATGCTGATGATTGGATGATTTTCTTAGAGCAACTGAATCACTATTTTGATGTGCAAGCTTCGCAACTGTTGGCTGTTGACCTTGAAGTACAAGCACTCTCCTTTAGCGTCCATCACGGCGTGAATTTTGACTCCAATCAACTTGAACAAGCCGCACTGACCCAAATCCGCTTGGCCATAGATGATGATCCGCGTTTAAAGAAAATGCTTTTGGGACCAATGAAGGGATGGATGCATTGCACTCAACATTTTCAAGAACATGAAATTATTCAAACCCAAGTATACCAACGGGTGCTACAGCCTCTGGATTTACGCTTCTGTTCAGCCATCCAAATCATTTATGATCATAAAGTCTGTGTATTACTTGCCTTTCTCACTAGCCCTGAGCGTGGTGCATTAAGCTGTACTGAACTTCAGCCGATTTATGAAATTTTGCCGATCGTACAGCAGAAAATTCAGCAATATCGTCATCATTTTGAATATTCCACTATGACCCTACTCGGGTCACAGTTAATTCAAAAAATGAACCAACCGATTGCGATTATTAACCTCAATGGCGATATTTTAGAGATCAATTCCGAAGCTCAGCAATTACTACAAGATCACCAACAGATTCAAATCAAACAGCGTCGTTTTGTGTTGAATGAACAACATCAGCGACAATTTGACCAGAATCTAATTGAACTTGAACGACATTATAAAAACAATCCAGAGCAGACGAAGCATAACCGTTCCAAAATCATGCTGCTCGATCAACACCTATTCTTAACGCTCGATTTACTCAGCCCAGAAAAAAGCCATAAGATTTTTGGCCTTCGTCCAGTCTTACTTGCAACCTTCTCTGGATTAAAACAGAAGCCAAAATACCAGAAAGACGTTTGTACTCAACTGTTTATGTTTACACCTGTTGAACATAGAATATGTGAGCAACTTCTAGAAGGCAAAACCACCAAAGAAATTGCTCTTTCACATGAAATTCAAGCAGATACGGTGAAGAAGCATCTGCAATCAATTTTCAAAAAAACCCGAACACATCGCCAAAGTGAGTTGATACAGCTATTAATGCAACTTTTATAAAAATTGAAAATAAAAACCCTAGGCAATCTCTGCTGGGAATGCAATGACCTGATCAATTTTGACCTGATTCATGGCAACCATGAGTAAACGATCAATACCCAAAGCAATACCAGAACATTCAGGCATATGGGGTAAAGCTGCCAATAAATGCTGATCCGTTGGAATCACCGCCAACCCTTGCTTCGCACGTTCTGCATTATCTGCCTCAAAACGAGATGCTAGAATTTCAGCATCTAATAACTCATCATAGGCATTAGCCAACTCTAAACCTTCGATATAAACTTCAAAGCGAGCTGCAACGGATTCACCATTCTCATCCTGTTTTACTTTTGCCAGTGATGCCATTTCAGGTGGAAAATCGGTCAAAAATACAGGTGCATCAAAGCCTAGACTAGGTTCGACAAAGTGCGAGAATAACAGGTCCATATAAGCTAGACGATCATCACCTAAATCAAGATTAAGCCCAACACGATTGGCTGTATCTTTGAGTTGTTTCAAGCTCGCTTGCAAAGGATTAATATCCAAACGATCCTGAAAAGCCTGCTTATAACTGAGAACAACTGGACGAATATCGCCAAAACGATGTGCCAAACAGCTTTCTAACAGATCTGCAGTTTCATGCATCAAGCTCTTCAAGTCTAATCCCGGTCGATACCATTCCAGCATCGTAAATTCACTATTGTGCTTACGCCCATGCTCATCATCACGAAACACTTTGCAAATTTGATAGATTGCCCCACTGCCACTGGCCAATAAACGTTTCATTGGAAATTCAGGCGAGGTCTGTAAATATTGAGTATTTAATTTGCCGTGAATATGACGCTGTACTTGCACAGAAGCCAAATGGACATCCGTCACAGCTGCCTGAGACAGAACTGGTGTTTCCACTTCCAAGACCTCACGCTCAGCAAAAAACTGGCGGATTTTCTGATACATCTCAGCACGTGCTTTTAAGGCCTCAACTGAACAGGTCGGTTGGTAGCTTTTCATATCTTGACTCATGCTTTTGGCCCACCATGTGCAGCCCACTCACGGCGTAAAGGATAATTTTTACGGAGTAAATCAAATGCTGTTTGCTCTACCTTGCCCGCTTGTACACAAGCTCGTAGTTGCTGGTCATCAGCAGCAATATCATAAATCTGAGACAGATGTTGCTTAAGTGCAGCTTTTAAATCCTGCTGCCCGAAATATTGTTCCACCTGAGGCAATTGACTCTCAAAATGCTTCGAGGCTTGATAAGAAAATTTATCGCAAAAAGCTTGGTAGATCATCTGTGTGCCTCTGGCCTTCCCTTCCAGACTATAACCCGCAATATGCGGCGTTGCTAATGCCAGTAGATCCAGTAATTGTTCTGAAATTTCTGGTTCAAACTCAAATACATCGAGAACGACTTGGCGTTTGATTGTTGCAATATCCGTCATCAAGGCCGCTTGCTCAACCACTGGTCCACGCGCACTATTGATTAAAACAGCAGAGGGTTTCATTGCAGCCAAAGCAGTTGCATCAAATAAATACTGCGTCGGGAAATCACCCGATAAGGTTAAAGGCACATGAATTGAAATTGCATCGGCACGTTTTAACAGCTCATCAAAAGAGACATTTTCAATACCGCCTAATTGCACATAAGGATCATATCCAATTACATTCCAACCGAGGAGTTGTGCCATCACGGCAAGTCGACTGCCGACATTCCCTAAACCAACAATGGCTAAAGTGAAGGCTTTATTTTTTTCTAAAAGATTAATATCTAAATGTAATAACGCGGTAATCACATATTCAGCGACTGCTTGCGCATTACAACCTGCGGCATTACTCCACGCAATATGTTGTTGCTCGAGTGCCTGAATGTCGAGATGATCCGTTCCAATGGTGGCACTGCCTACAAACTTAATTTTCGTTTGGTCAATTAAGGTGTGGTTCACTTTGGTCACAGAGCGAACTAAAAGTGCATCGGCATCCTGTACATCCGCATGAGTCAGGGTACGTCCTGCTCGGTGCTGTATTTCTGCAAATTCCGCAAAGAAATAATCGGTAAATGCCAAATTTTCATCTGCGATAATTTTCATGCAGCGCTTTCCTTCAATAATTCTGTGCTTATTATCCTTAGCACAGCACAAATTGACAATTTATAAATGCAAGCTTTGTAGAGATTAATGGCAGAAAGCTGTGGCTCATGGTACACGCATGCGACATATTGCCAATTTACTGCAACATCTTTGCTCTTATAATAAGCCTTTCTCTCATTCCTCTATCGTAATGACGCAATACTCTCCCTATAAAGGCAAAAGTGGCATTAAGCGGATTTTAAATGCCACAGGCTATTCAATCGCAGGATTTAAAGCCGCTTTTAGCCATGAAGCTGCCTTCCGACAAATCCTATTACTGAATGCGATCTTGATCCCGATGAGCTTCTTGGTACATGTATCAGCCGTTGAACAAGCGTTGATGGTTGCTGTCTGTCTATTGGCGATCATTGTAGAGCTGTTTAATTCCGCCATTGAAGCCGTTGTTGATCGTGTATCCTTAGAAAAAAATCCATTGTCTAAGAATGCAAAAGATATGGGCAGTGCTGCGCAATTTGTATCTTTAGCGATTATTTTCTTTACGTGGATGATTATTTTATTCCGTTAGAAAAGATTGCCTTCAGGCTAAAAAGACAATCTAAAAGGCCAAGACCTGTGTGAAGAAAATCTAGGACGAATGCTAGCCAATTGATATCCCTCCCAGATTTTCTTCATTATTCTTATTATTTTACTCTCGATTATTTATTACTTACCTCCAAATAAGTAAGCAACTCCGACTCGCCCACCAAATTCACTTCCACCTGCGAAACCTAAAGCACCACTTGCTGAAACACGGTCCGTGAAAGATGTAACAACACCAATTGATCCAGCTGTTTCACCTTCATAATGACCTACGCCACCAAACACAGCCACTTGACCTGCTTGAATATTCGGGACAGCTTGCTGAGCCGCCAATGCTATAGCAATTCCGCGATAAGCTGTTTTTTGCACATCATCAACACGGCGATTCAATTGATCTGCGCGACTATCCAGACGATTAATTTCACCTTGTACATCTTTACCCTGTAAAGTAATACGATCAGCAACAAGGTGATTGGTTGTCACATGACCAGCACCAACTGTAGTTTTCTGCTCAGTCGTTGTTGATTGCCCTGATGTATCGGTATTGGTTTGAGTTGCAGCTAAAACTACACCATTTACTGCATCTATACGTGTTTCCGTTATACTTGTCGTAGCTTGATCTGCTTCAACTTTTGTTTCTGTACGACTCAATGTAGACGAATCAAAGGTACCGAACTTATCAAGTTCATTCGTTTCCTTTTTTGCAATTGTAGTTTTTGTTCCATCACCAGTAGTTATCGTTTCAGAGCCATAAACAGTACCCTTAACACTATAGTCGGTTCGATTTACTGTTTCAGTACCACGCGTAATACTGACTGTATCTTTTCCTGCTGCAGAAAGTGATTCAGTATATTCAGATTTAGATGCTTGTTTTACATCATTCGCTGCAATCAGCCCCATTTCTGTTTTATTTGTAACAGTATTGGCTTGGTTGTTCTCTGTGTATTTAAATTCTGTCTGATCTGCATGAATAACATTTAGCTCACGTGATGCAGTAAAGTTTTCTTCGGAGGCTTTACCATCTTGTTGATCTGCACGATATACAATTTCTTCAGTTGTTGTATTTTTCACATCATTGCGAGCTGAACCATCAATATTTGATGCGTTATTCACAATATGAGTTATCGTCGCAGTATCAGATAAGCGTTCTTGACCAATTTGGTACAGGTTTTCTGTCGTTTTAGCTGTAGTTTTAATGCTACTTGTACCAGATTCAATAGGCTGACCTTCTGCTAAAACAATGTCACCATCTTCATCTTTTTTGAAGGTTTTACCTGTGTTTTCAGTAACAGATGTCTTCACCGCTTCACGGTATTTTTCTGCTTTTCCTTTATTAAACAAAGTTACTGTAGAATCTTCATTACCAATACCTTTGACTATACCTGTAGTGCCGTCAGCATAAGTGATCGTTTGAACATTTGTCTTCACTGCCGTACTTTCTAATGCCTTGAGACCACCGTCTTGATAAACCTTGATATCTTCTTTATTGGTTCTATTATCCTTAATATCTACAATAATATTAGCATCTTTGGCATTAGATACGGCTAAACCACTATCTACCGTTCCATTATCACGTAATGTATTACTGCTAATATTTGCTTTAGCAGTATCATTATAATTGTGACCAACATTCATTGTTATAGCACTTGAGCTAAGTTCATCAGCACTGTCTTTCACAACCGTTTTTGCGAATTCCCTATCTTTCGCATAATCAACTGTTGTTATATTATCGTGACCATTCCAACTGCTCTGAACTGCACCACTAGCATCCGTAGATTTACCCTCATAAGATGAGGTAGAAATATTTTCACGTACTTTGTCTTGATCATCTTGGAATAATCGATCAGTCTGTTGGCTTGCCCATTTGTCAAAATCAACTGTATTTACAACTGGTTTACCCTCATTAAAGACAATATTACCATCTAATTCTTCAAAATTAGTATTTACCGTCTCTCCCGATTTTGTTTCAGTTTTCTCATGATGCAGTGCATTTTTTCCTACAGAATAAACTTTAACATCAGTTTCAATACTGCCTTTATCTACACGATATACCTTAGTACTGTCTTTTGAAGTTTCTTTATCATCCCAAGCTGTCTTATTATTGGTATGATATGCCACCTCTTGCCCCATCGTCACTTTATCAGTCCGTTTAGCTGACTGAAGTTCTGTGGTTATAGTTTGCAACTCAGCTGCTTTTGTTTCTAATGGTTTACCTGTTTTAAAAGTAACTTGACTGCGAATGTCATGACCATCGGCATCTTGTCCAATCACAACATAATAATGATCTTTACCGTCTGCATCTTTCCAGCTATGAACATCTTCTGCAGTAAATTTATTACCACTAACATCTACTGCAACAGTGCCGATTTTAAAGTCTTCTTCTTCTTCTGCTTTAACAACAGAAACACCTGTAATTTTGCTTAAGAATTTATTATCAATTGCAGCGGCAGCAGTAAGATCACGATCTACTTCAATATTTTCTTGATGATTACGCGCATATTTCGCTGAATCTTCCCATGTTGTATTCCAGTGCTCTTGAAAATCATTATCTTGTTTGTGCGTAACAACTTTGGTTGTCGTACCTTTAACAACAGACTCAGCAATGTTAGTACTTCTAGCGGGATCTCTGCCTGTCTGAATTTCAACTGGCTGCCCTTTCTTATCTCCAGATACATAACGCGTTGGCTGATAAACAGATTCATAAGATTCACCTGTCATTTTTTCGACAGTTTCCGTATTTATTATTGGCTTGTTATCAGCTAGTACAATCTCATTATTTTTATTTACCAAAAAATCACGAGTTTTACTTTCCGTAGAAAGTTTATTACTAACTATATAATCTAATGCATTACTTGTTCCTAAAGCGGCCTGATTAAATTGTGTTTCACTCCATTCAGATGAACTTTTGTCAAGCTCAATAAAACCATCCAATACACTTTCTTTTGAATTATCAACTGATACCTTAAATTCATCGGTATAATCAAGACCAGCTACATTTACATCATCATAATCAATGGTTTTAGAATTGAAAGTTGATTTATTGGTATCAACTGTAGACTCTATAACTGACTTTTTATCCGTACTTAGATTAAAAGCAACAACATCTTTGGTTGGATCATTATTTTGATGCTGATAATCAGTAGAAACCGTATGATCTGACCAACTTTGCTCACCACTAGACAACATGCCATCTGTATTTTTACTAGTGACCACACCTGTTGCTGAATCTGATGTAGATTGATAATCGACATTATTTTGACTGAATTGAGATTCGACTGTACCAACACGAATCATTTGACTAGAAATAGGCTTCCCATCCGCTCCTAGCTTCGCTTCTGTTGTTAAATTAGAGCTTGTAGTTGAATACTTATTAGAGCTTATACGTTCATCTGTTGCTGCGTATGTTACATCTTCAAGTACGCCTGTATTACTTTCCGTATGTGCCCCGATCACGCTGTTCACATCATCTGCAGCAAATGTAAATCCCGTATCATCTAAACGTTCAGAAGTTACCTCAATTTCAGTAGCAGGATTAACTGTTTGATCAAGTTGAACTCTCGTATTCGCGGTTCGAGTGATATTTCCTGTTGCCAATGTATTATTCCAACTCATTAAGTTGGTTGTTGTTCCATCCACGGTTGACGTTGTATTTTTATTATCACGAGATTCTAAAAGTCCCTTACGGATTTCCTGATAGGTGTAATTACGATAATTAATACCACCAACCTGTGTTTCTGGTCCATTTACAACAGGTGAAGTTTGGCTAACAAGCGCTCCAACCTGTTTCGTTCCTTCCATAATAATATCTTTTTCAGAAGTATAACGTCCTGCTTGGGGATCAGAGTCCTCTGTACCTACAGTTTGTTGATAATCATTATTTAATACCGTATCTGTTTTTGTCTCAGTTAATTGCACTGGTGCAGCTAATGTCATTCCAGATACAGCAGCGACAGCCAATGCAATTGACGTTTTTTTTAAGTGTGAACTCATTTTCATCTCTCCATTTTAATTTTTTGAGATTTCCTATTTAAAAACAACTTCTTATAATATTTTTGAAATAATTTATTAATTAGGATTCCCTCAATGAAGAATTCTAGTTTTACTTTATAATTTTATCAATCAAAATTTGATAAAATGTTTTTTCTTCCTTTCTCTTTTTTACATACTACAAAAAGCCCAATAAAATCGATCTGGTTATTAAGCATAGAAACAAAATAAGGTTTATAATTTTCTGGTTCTAAATGATATTTTTGGATCAGTGACAAGGCTTATAAATTTTTATGCAAGAAATAAATGAAAAAGCTTCTTTTAGTCAGCGACTAAAAGAAGCTCTCCTAAAACACTCATGGGCTAAAACGAGTCCCACTTGGTTAGCTCGAGAATTTAATCTACGGTATAGTGGCAAATCTATTAGTGTTCAGACTGCAAATAATTGGTTATTAGGCCTTGCCATTCCTAGCCAAGATAAACTCCAGCTTCTAGCAGCGTGGTTAGAAGTATCCAGTCAATGGCTACGTTTTGGTAATGCAACACAAGAGATTCAGCATCCAGAAATGGTTCATTCTGGTATACAACTTGTACAACAAGACTTACCTGAGAAATTTGCACAACTCTCGCCAAAGCAAAAACAATTGGTCTATGATTTAATTAATGCATTAATTGATACTAATCAGCAATAAAATCTTGATTAACGATTTTTACAATATAGAGCTTAAGTGCTTCATTTTCTTTCTTTAATAAATTCAATTCTTCTACTAACTTAAAATAATTCATTTTATATTTATATAAATCTTTGACTTCAAGGACTGGATATAACTCAAAATCTCCTACTTTATTAAAATTAATCATGAAATTTCCTACCTAAAAAGTCATTTTCGAAAACACAGTTGTTAATCAACTATAAATCTATTTAAAAGATCAAAAAATATTATAGTTATTATGCATATACTTACTTTAATTTAGCTCTTATTATAATATATTAAATTAATCTTAAATCCATACACCAAATGAAGAATGTCACAAACTATCAACTATTATAATTTTTAATGTTTAAATAAAAAAATCCCTGCATATGCAGGGATTTTTTTGATCTAGACGTAGATGTAATTACATCATGCCGCCCATACCACCCATACCGCCCATATCTGGACCAGCTGGTTTATCTTCTGGGATATCAGTAATCATACATTCAGTTGTCAACATCAAACCAGCAACAGAAGCTGCATGTTCAAGTGCTGAACGCGTTACTTTAGCAGGGTCAAGAATACCCATCTCTAACATATCGCCATATTCACCAGTTGCAGCGTTATAACCAAAGTTACCTTCACCCGCTTTAACTGCATTGATCACAACTGAAGGCTCATCACCTGCGTTTGAAACGATTTGACGAAGTGGCGCTTCAATCGCACGACGTAAAATGTTGATACCTGCAGTTTGATCTTCGTTCGCGCCTTTTAAGCCATCTAATACGTTTACAGCACGTACCAGTGCAACACCACCACCTGCAACAACACCTTCTTCTACTGCTGCACGAGTTGCGTGAAGTGCATCGTCAACACGATCTTTTTTCTCTTTCATTTCAACTTCAGTTGCCGCACCAATTTTGATGACTGCAACACCGCCAGCTAATTTAGCAACGCGTTCTTGAAGTTTTTCTTTGTCGTATTCAGAAGTAGATTCTTCGATTTGCGCACGGATCTGTTGAACACGTTCAGCGATTTGTGCAGCATTACCAGCACCATCAACAATCACAGTGTTTTCTTTAGAAACAGTGATTTTGTGTGCAGTACCTAGATCTTGAAGAGAAGCTTGCTCTAAAGACATGCCTACTTCTTCAGAAATCACAGTCGCGCCAGTCAAGATCGCGATGTCTTGAAGCATTGCTTTACGACGATCACCAAAACCTGGTGCTTTAACCGCACATACTTTAATAATACCGCGCATGTTGTTCACAACAAGTGTTGCAAGCGCTTCGCCTTCAACATCTTCAGCGATGATAAGAAGTGGTTTACCTGTTTTAGCAACAGCTTCTAATACAGCGATCAATTCACGGATATTGCCGATTTTTTTATCAACAAGAAGAATGAATGGATTTTCAAGTTCAGCAGTTAAGGTATCTTGCTTGTTCGCGAAGTATGGAGAGATATAACCACGGTCGAACTGCATACCTTCTACAACGTCTAAAGCGTCTTCGAAGCCAGAACCTTCTTCTACAGTGATAACACCTTCTTTACCTACTTTTTCCATCGCTTGAGCGATAAGTTTACCAACAGTCGTATCAGAGTTCGCAGAGATTGAACCTACTTGTTCAATTGCTTTGAAATCATCAGCAGGCTTTGCATTGGTACGGATATTTTCAACTACAGTTTTCACTGCGATGTCGATACCACGTTTTAAATCCATTGGGTTCATACCTGCAGTTACAGATTTAATCCCTTCATTTAAGATTGCTTGAGCAAGTACAGTTGCAGTTGTTGTACCATCACCCGCGATGTCATTTGTTTTAGAAGATACTTCACGAACAAGTTGAGCACCCATGTTTTCAAACTTGTCTTTTAAAGAAATTTCTTTCGCAACGGTTACACCATCTTTAGTGATGTGCGGTGCACCGAAAGAACGGTCGATGACAACGTTACGGCCTTTAGGGCCTAAAGTAACTTTTACTGCATCTGCAAGTGTGTTTACGCCTGCGATCATTTTTGAGCGAGCTGAATCACCAAATTTTACGTCTTTAGCTGACATGTGAAACTCCGAATCTTTTTAAATACTGTATCTGATTAATTTGTGAGTTATGTATCGATTAGCCTTCAAGTACAGCTAAGATATCTGACTCTTTCATGATCAAGAGCTCTTCACCGCTTACTTTTACTGTTGTACCTGCATAAGTACCGAACAATACTTTATCGCCAACTTTAACGTCTAAAGCACGAATGCCATTGTCAGTGATTTGACCATTACCTACTGCAATTACTTCACCTTGAGATGGTTTTTCAGCAGCAGAACCTGGAAGTAAAATACCACCAGCCGTTTTAGTTTCTTCTTCTACGCGACGAATCACAACACGATCATGTAATGGACGAATGTTGCTCATAGTTAACTCCATCAGACTTAGTCTTTTTGATTAATTCGTATCGCCAATTCATGGCAATACATAAAATTTTGATATGCCACTTTTGTGGGGTTAAAAAAAATAGCTTCAAGGGGCGAATTAAAAAAAACTCGACTTTTTTAGTATTTTTTCTTCAAACTGATTTTGATTGAACAAATTGTCTACAGCCAAGAAAAAGAGCTGTCATTGACAGCTCTTAGATTTTCATAAAAAGATGTTTAAATAATAATTTGGTGATTACCCAATAATTCACTCAATGTTGTGTTGACATTGTTAAGCACTACTAATTGAACACCGTTCTCAACAGAGGCTTGACCATCTCGATCTATACTCACGATGGTATTCTCGCCCTCTTGCTTGACATGAATGAATTTTTCCAGAGATGCAGTCGAACCATCCCCAGTGTAATCCGTCAATAATTGACTGAGATCGATCTTATCTGCTTGTAAATCTGCCCAAACGTTACCAACATGAAAATCTTGCCAGCGATCAACAAGTCCATCACTATAGTTCAATATGTTATAAATCACAGTATCCGAACCAGCACCTCCAATATAGGTATCGTGACCACCACGACCATCCAAAATATTGTTCCCAGCGTTCCCTGTAATCACATTATCCAATACATTACCTGTGGCATTGATATTTGCACTACCAACCAACTCAAGATCTTCAACATAACCTCCGCTTTGTATATCACTACCTATGCCTTCTGGGTTATCTATCCATTTAATATTCCCCATCAGACTATAACTTACGGAACTCAAAACTTTATCATGCCCACCAAAATCTACACCTCGGTAACCTGATTCAACTAATTGTTTATCCCAAAGACCACTTTCAATCCAAACATTTTCATAATGACTGGTATCAATCCAGACATTTTCATAATGACTGGTATCAACATAGGTGTCTTCATAGTGACTAGCATCTATATAGACGTCTTTAAAATAACCAGTATCGATCCATCGCTCTTGTAAACCAGAATAAGTGAGTCCGAAACCTTCTATCCATTGACCAGTTTCAGCGTTATAGTAGTGTTGCAAATACTGGCTATAATCACCATCTGCGGTACCATCGTCTACATACGTCAAACCAGAAGAATCTTGATAAACTTTATAAGTTACAGCATATCCACCTTCAACCCATTGTTGCTCATAGTAACCATCTTCAATCCATTGCGGCTCATAATGCCAATCCTCAATCCATTGCTGCTCATAATGCCCCTCTTCAACCCATTCGACAGCTGAGTAACTGGTATCTACCCACACATCCTGATAGATTTCATAATGTTCAACAATATATTCTTGAATAAAATCAGAAGTATGATCCACTTTATAAACATTATCAGTATGATCTCCTTTAAATTGATCCACTGTAATATGAGGAATTTCTGCTTGCTTTAAGGTGATGATTGGGCTTCGATTTCCTGCACTATCAACGACAGCTATCTCCAATATAGTTGCATTACTATTCGTATAGGTTTCAAATATTCCCTCTACACCGACTTGGATACTATTGGTGTAAGGCGACTGGCCATCTGCATAATAAGTAATTTCAACTAGAGCTTTGGGTTCCGCATGTCCAATGAGATAACCATATTCATTGATTGCAATTTGTGTTGCTGCAGTTGGTGCGACAGTATCGACTGGCGTAATAACTTCGGTATAGTTACTTTGATAGCCATTTTGTTCTACAACAACCCGTAGTACCTCACCCGTCGCTTGAGAACGATTTAATTCAATATTAAAATGCCCCCATTTATCAGTTAAACCACTACTAATGAAATTATTATGGGTATCCACAATACGGATATAACTATTAGGTGCAGCATCTCCAGATATAAAGAAACCATTGTCAGTCATAATGATATTTTCAGCTGGGCTGGGTGCATTGCTATTGGCATTAAAAATAATATGAACTGGTGTACTGATATTTTGAGCTAAATCCGTTGCTGTAATAAACAACTGCTCACCGCGTATCACTGGAGGATAAATACTTAAATTAAAATGCCCCGTTTCATCTGAGCTGGACTCGGCACGAACATCGCCATTAGCATCAACGACTTTGATTGTTGCTTTTGGTTCAGTTTGTCCACTGATTTCATCCCCATTTTCACTAATAACCAATTCATTGAGTAGTGGTGCAAGATTATCTAAGGGTGCAATAACTTCAGTGATTGGGCCATATAGATTGTTCGTTGGGTCTAAGGCACGGACATATAATGTCTGTCCTTGTAAATAGTAGCTATTAAGCTGTACATTAAACGTACCATCTTCATTAACAACAAAATTCCACCAATTACTATCCACGCGCTCGCCAACAGCATTACTGACAATAATTTGCTGGCCAGCAACTGCCTGACCAGATAAATTATGTCCTTCTGCATCAAGCAATAAATCTGTCACAGCTTGCGGGGTATTGAGTAATACAGGCAAAACTTTTTGTACAACATCACTGCGATTTCCTGCAGGATCTCTCACCACAAAACTTAAGGTTTGTGTTTGATATTGACTATAGTTGATCGAGTGAGAAAAAGAGCCATTGTAGGCCACAGTCGTTGTGATCAAATTTCCATATTGATCAATAATATCAACTCTTGCATTTGATTCAGCCAGACCAGAAATCCATCCTGCTTCATTTATGCTGATATTTTCAGCAGCGAGAGGTGCAACTTCATCCAATGGCGCAACAATCGTTACTTTTTCACTCACATTGCCTGCACGATCAGTGACTGTGACCGTTAACGTCTGCGCATTTAAATAAAATTGATTCAAATAAACAGTAAATGTGCCATCACTATATGCCGTACTGCTCCATCTACTGACTAGATTATTATTCTGATCATAAACTTGAATGATGCTATTAGGTTCAGCGATACCCGTTAAAATCGAGCTATCGCTGCCCTCCGTTAATTTAAGATTCTTAGCCGCATCTGGTGGAGTTGAGTCGTTTATGGCTTCAAGTGAAAGAGTTTCACTTTGATTTCCAGCTCGATCAAAAACAATAAAACTTAATTGTTGTCCTTTTAAATAGACATTATCAAACCAACCTGAAACTTTACCATCACTCCCCGCAGAACCACCTCCAACTTCATTGTGATTTGCATCATAAATTTTAATTATACTATTGGCTTCTGCTATTGCCGTAAAACGACGTCCATCCTGATCAAACTCAACGGATTGAATGGGATTAGGATTAGTATTATCTAAAGGTGCAACGATGCTAGTTTTTTCACTGACATTTCCTGCACGGTCAATCACAGTTACAGTTAATATTTGGCCTTTTAAATAATATTGACTAAAACCTACAGCAAATGTTCCATCCGCATTAACCGTATTATTCCATGAATAAACTAACTGACTATTTTCATCATAGATC
The DNA here is from genome assembly GCF_013072675.1 of Acinetobacter sp. Ac_3412. Taxonomy (NCBI): domain Bacteria; kingdom Pseudomonadati; phylum Pseudomonadota; class Gammaproteobacteria; order Moraxellales; family Moraxellaceae; genus Acinetobacter; species Acinetobacter sp. Ac_3412. The sequence goes on from NZ_LXUJ01000008.1 coordinate 153,308, forward strand.
AAGATCGTGGCATTTGCTTCTGCCATACCCGTTAGAATCGATCCATTATGACTTTCAGCCAGAAGAAGATTTGTAGCTGCGTCTGGTGGTGTATTATCATTTAGTGCATAAGCAGTAACGGCTTCACTCTGGTTGTCTGCCCGATCAAAAACAATAAAACTTAATTGTTGCCCCTTTAAATAAACATAATTTAATTGACCTGAAACTTTACCTTCACTATCAGCATCACCACGCCCAATTTCGTTATGATTTACATCATAGATTCTAACTATGCTATTGGCTTCTGCTATTGCAGTAAAACGACGCCCATCCTCATTAAACTCAATCAATTGAATGGGGTCAGGCTTAATATTATCTAAAGGTGCAACAATGGTTACCTTTTCGCTGACATTCCCCGCGCGGTCAGTCACTGTTACAGTTAAAGTCTGCTCTTTTAAATAATATTGACTAAAATCTACAGCAAATGTGCCATCAGAATTAACTGTCGTGTTCCATGGATAAACCAAACTATTATTTTGATCATAGACTTGGATCGTGGCATCAGGTTCTGCACTACCCGTCAAGATTGAACCTGATCTCCCCTCTACAAGCTTAAGCGTAGTCGCAACTTTTGGAGCCATGGTATCCACGACAACTTTTTCGATTGCAGTTTCTACAATATTCCCCGCAATGTCTGTTCCAACAACCTTAAATAAATAAGTACCATCAGCTAAATTGACCTGCTTGGTAGTCGTTTCCGCCCATGTTTCTCCACCATCTTTAGAAACTTCATAGCGATTATTAAACGTAGCTTCTTTATTAATTACAATTGGATCTAATGCATGTAAATCAAAACTATTATCTTGGGTAATTCGATCAAAAGCTGAATTACCAGTGTCATTTAAATTAACAATTTTTAAAGTGCCTGCAGCTGGTGCAATCGTATCTATCGTGACGATAGGAGACAATACTTCACTGCTATTCCCCGCTTGATCCGTCACAATGGCTTTA